>JAJZEE010000008.1 GCA_021805735.1 Bacillota bacterium | reverse complement strand
GTATGGCGAAAGTCGTACGCACGGTGTGAGGTGGGGGAAAACGACTAGTCCGAACAGGTCATGCTGAGGACGAAAGTTACCTATCACCGATAACCAAAAGATAGCCCGCTCGACCCCCTCCTGGCGCTTCGCCCCGCGGAAGGGGAATGCGCGGGCAGTTCGTTCAACCACTCGTTGACCGGGATTCGCATGCGTCGGGGCGTGGTCGTGTCTGGAAATGACCGAATCGGAAAGGGGCTGCGGATATGGATTACGGGATGAAAGACCGGGTCGTGCTGGTGACTGCGGCGAGCAAAGGACTGGGCTTCGCGACCGCACGCGCATTTGCGCTAGAAGGGGCGCAGGTGATGCTCGCCAGTCGCAACGAGAGCGACTTAAGGAATGCTGTCGAAACAATCGTTGGAGAAACGGGAAACCACCATGTCGATTTTCAGCGAGCGGACATGTCCAGCATGACCGACATTGGCGCGTTGTTCTCCCGGACGCGTGAACAATTTGGGGAAGTGGATGTGTTGATCAATAATGCGGGGGGGCCGCCAGCCGGACTCTTTGCCCAAGTGACCGAGGAGCAGTGGCGGCAGGCGTTCGAACTCACGCTGATGAGCACGGTGCGCTGCATCCATGAGGCTTTGCCGCACATGGTGCGCAATCGGTGGGGAAGAATCGTCACATTCGCGTCATCTTCCGTGAAACAGCCCATCGAGAACCTGCTGTTGTCAAACGTTTTTCGCCTTGGTGTTGTCGGACTGTCAAAGACATTGGCGACGCAGTACGCGACGGACAACGTGCTGATCAATGTGCTGTCTCCCGGACGTATTGCGACGGATCGTGTTGCCTATCTTGATGATCAGACGGCGCAACAGCGAGGCATTCCAGTTGACGAGGTGAGACGTCAGGCGCAGACCCAAATCCCCATGGGGCGGTATGGAGCGCCCGATGAGTTTGCGAGGGTCGCCGTATTTCTTGGGTCCGCGGCCAATGGGTACATGACGGGGCAAACGCTGTATGTGGACGGCGGGCTCGTGAAGTCGGTATGAGAGGGTGTGTCTGCATTTCATGAATGATCGCATCGAGAGTATTTTGGGTTTTTTGACGACCATAGACGCGTTGAAGGATGTGGAACGGAGAACGTACGTCGGTTCTGGAGAACGACGGGAGAATGACGCGGAACACACATGGCACATGTGTATGTTCGCATTGCTGCTGCATCGGGAGATCGGAGAACAGGTGAACATACAGCGCGTGTTGCAACTGATTCTGGTGCATGACCTGGTGGAGATATACGCCGGCGATACGTTCGCCTATGATGCTGCAGGGCAGAGTGGGAAGGCGCAGCGGGAAGAAGAGGCCGCGAAGCGTCTATTTTCGCTTCTGCCTCCAGATCTGGAGGCAGAACTGTATGCCATGTGGCGGGAGTTTGAAGAACTGGCGACGCCGGAAGCTCACTTTTCGCATGCCGTCGACCGTATGCAGGCGTTTGTGCAAAATGTGCATACGGGCGGCAAAGCATGGCGGGAACATGGAGTGACAAGGAGTCAGGTCATGGAACGCAACGCCGTGTGGAACACGCGCAATGAGTCGTTTGCCGCGCTATTTCAAACATTGTGGTCGACCGCCGAAGCGGCCGGAACATTTGCTCAGGAGTTTGACTCCAGTAACAAAAGGGATACGCGATAGTGGAAAGTCCGCCCACAACTGCACGTGCGCGGCGAGCGCCTGCTCACTGCTTGGCCACGGCGAGTATGGACCGTGGAATGGATGATCGATTGCCAAAAAACACGGGAGCTGTCAACGTGTATCCTTCCTGCTGGTAGAGCGTCCGACCAGGCTTTGAGAGCATGTAGGCAATAAATCTCTGGCCAGCGCCTTGATTCGGTGCGCCCGACACACTGGTGATGTAGATTTCAAGCGGGGCGCCAACCGCTCTCTTGCCGCCCTTGAGGGTAACGTCTGCCTGGGCATAGGTCCGCGCGTCTGCTGGATCGCCGAGATTGACGGCTGCAGGCAGGGCGATATAGGGCAGGTGACGCTGCGCCGCCTCGGGCAAAAAGGCGCTTGAGGCGTCAAGCTGACCCGCCTGCAACCGTGACAGAATGGCTTCTTCCGCAAAAATCTGATTCGGATTGTTCACGCCTCCCAGGATTCTGGCGGCAGTTCCCTTTGGCAAGTGATAGTAGCGGTCCGCCAATGCCAGCATCATGACAAACGCCTGACCCTGTGGGTCCGTGTTTGGGTTGGTGCGACCGAGATGAAACCGGGAGTTCTCCATCAGGGTGAAGAGATCCTTCATCGGCCGCTTGCCTGCGGCGATTGCCTTGAACTCGGCGGCAAATGGACTCGCTGGCGAATAGGCGATGACGAGTGGGGCGCTGGCAAACCCTACGGCCCAGTTCGTAAATCGGGGCATCAGTATGCGAATCGGCGCTGTGCCGATACTCTCGAACACATTGGGCCTGATTTGGCCGCTCGTGATCAGATGGGCCATTCCGAAGGAACCGCCGCCGCGTCCGCGATAGGAGAGACCAGTGGCTGCAGAAAAGGCTGGCGCTACAAACTGGTCATTGACCAGTTGCAAGGAACCTGCGTAAGCAACACTGGCTGTGCCGGAAAGGCGATGACTCGCGGTTGCGGCCATTGGCGCAGCTGCAGGGTGTGCGCCTGCCGATGATGCGCCGCAACCCGAGAGGATCGTCGAGACGGCCAGGGCGCTGACCAGCCCCGCCGTCACACTCGCGCCGCGCTTTGGGCGCAAGTCGCGGTTATATACGTCCGGAATCGAAGTATCCATACAATGAGTGTCTCCCCCCAAAAAGTCATCGCTATGTGTTTCCTATCACACTAGCGCGCCCGTGGCACTCAGGTCAAGGGAACACATGTGGAGGACTGGAACCATCGACTGCACGTGAAATAGAGCGCCTTCCAGCGCTCTTGCAATTATCTTATTGTCATGAAGTTTGTCTTGAAGCGGGTCGATCTTTCAGCCCTTGACGGCTCCTGCGGTGAGCCCCGCCACAACCCATTTTTGGAACATCAGTACCAGCAAAACAATGGGAAGGACAGCGACAGTCGATCCAGCGAAGATCGTGCCATAGGGAATGGTGAACTGGCCGGAAAACAGGGCTATGCCAACGGGAATGGTGCGGAAGCTCTGACTGCTGTTAAACACAAGGGCAAAGAAGAACTCTGTCCAGCAAGCGACGAATGTAAAAATGCCCCCTGTAAATAGACCAGGCGTTGCGAGGGGCATGATGACCCGAAAGACTGTCGTTAGAACCCCCGCACCGTCCACTCTGGCCGCTTCATCTAACTCCTTGGGAATGCCAGCAAAGTACGTGCGCATGACCCAAATGGCAAAGGGCAGGTTGAAGGCGACATAAGGAATGATGAGGGCTTGATAACTGTCAAGCCAGCCGAGACGCTGCAAGATCAAAAACAGGGGAGAGATGACCGCGACCTGCGGAAATGTGGAAATTGCCAGCAAAAAGACCATGATCGGCGCTTTTCCACGGATGGGCAGCCTGGCGATCGCGTAACTGGCCAGCGCGGCCAGGATGACGACGACCACGGTGGCAATTACTGACACAATCACGCTGTTGCGGAAATATACTCCGAAGCTGTACGTTGTAAAGGCGCGTTGATAATGGTAAAAAGTCGGATGGTGGGGATACAGGGTCGGAGGAAAATTGCCGATGGACAGATTTCCCTTCAGCGATGTTGCGACCATCCAGTAAAATGGCGCCACAATGATCAAAAGCATGCCCAACAGTACAATGTATCCAATGAGTTTGCGGATCCTGATCCTCGAAGTTCTGCGTTTCATGTGTCGATCTCTCCCACTTGCGTACGCAACGCTTTCAGCGACCCTACCGCCAGCAAAATGACCAGCGCGACAGTCAACACGGCCACAGCCGTTCCCGGACCAAAGGCGCCGTCGTTAAATATGGCCTTATAGGCGACCATGGCGATCGACATGGTGCTCGTTCCCGGGCCGCCGCCAGTCAACACGAACGGCAGGTCAAACAAACCGAAAGCCTGCAGGATGCGAAACAGGGCCGCAAGTCCCAGGCTCGGTCGCAAGAGTGGAAACGTGACGTGCCAAAAACTGTTCCAGGCCGACGACCCATCGATCTTGGCGGCTTCATAGAGTTCGGAGGGGATCAATTGCAAACCTGCCAGCAAAATCATCGTGACAAACGGAGTTGTCTTCCATATATCTGCCATCATCATGGAAATCGTAGCGGATACAGGCGAACCCAACCAAAGAAAAGGCGCGTTGATGATGTGTATACTCATTAGGAGATAGTTTAATACCCCGTAGATGCCATTGTAGATGTAGCCCCACATTTGAGCCGAAATGACAGTGATCAGCGTCCAGGGAATGAGCATCACGGCAATGGCAAGTCCGCGACCACGAATTGGCTGATTGAGCGCCAGGGCTACCAGGAGGCCTAAGACGAGTTCAATGATGACCGTGACGGCCGCATACATCGTCGTAAACCAGAGCGCCTGCCAGAACAGGGAGCTTTGAAACACGATATTGTAGTTGGTAAAGCCGGAAAACGTAAACTGAAATCCTGTGAAGGTGGAATTGATGGTATTCATGCTCATCCAAATGGAATATCCGATTGGAAAAATGGTCACCAGGGCGATCACGAGCATGGCGGGGGAAAGCATCGCATACCCGGCAATGGCAGACTTTCGTTCGAGCTTGCTTAGACGCATACGAGCCCTCCGTTCGTAGGATGACAGGCAGGGTCAACCGCGCCCTGCCTGTCATATGGTTTTAAGGATCGAAACTCTACAGACCAGAGGAACTCATTGCTTGTGAAATTTGACTATTCGCAGTTTGCAAGGCCTGTTTTATGCTCGTTTGTCCGGCCAATGCAGCATTGATGTTGGAGTAAATGGCCTGCGAAACAGCGGCGTACTTCGGCGTTTGACTCGGACGCGCGATCAGATGTGTCTTGGAGACGATCGAGAGCACAGGGTTCAGCTTGCGAACGCGCGGATTACTCTGCACGGCCGCATTGGTGGGAATCTCGGAAGCTTTGGTCGCGAGAATGGTCTGCGCCTGAACGCCAGTCATCCAGTTGATGAAAGTCAGGTCGGCCTGCAAATGCTTGCTGTGTGGATTGACGTACAGATCCCAGCCTCCAATGGTGGCATATCCGGTTCCGGCATTACCTGCGAAAGTGGGCAGAGGCACTACGCCGACTTTCCCGATTACCGTGGACTGGCCTTTGGTTTGCGAGTTAGTCCAGGCATAGTCCCAGTTTCTGAGGAATGCCGCTTGCCCATCGTTGAACGCATTCATGGCCTGCGGTTCCTGCATGGTAATGACAGCCTTTGGCGTGACGCCGCTTGTGATCAGAGAACGCATGAAAGTCAGGGCTTTCACGGCCTGCGGGGAATTCATCACGGCTTTTCCGGCGCTGTTGAACACCTGTCCGCCAGCGTCTGTGAGGTATTCCATCCAGTCACAGGTGAGGCCCTCGTAGGAGGCGCCCTGCCATACAAACCCATATTTCACCATGTGCTTGTGCTGAAGCACGAGCGAGTCACTCTTAAGTTGTTGCCATGTTCTGGGAACTGGCAAATGGGCTTTGGCCAGCAGGTCTTTGCGGTAATAAAGGAAACCTGAATCCTGGAAGAAGGGAGCTGCATAAACGACCCCTTTGTACGATGCACCCGCCACGAGACCGGGCGCAAAGCGGCTAAAGAACGATTTTGGCATGTGTTGGCTGAGTGGCAAGGCGAGATGCTCCGACCCGAACTGACCAGGCCAGATCACATCACCCATAAAAACATCAGGCGTTGTCGCGCCACCGCTGATTTGCGTGGTAAGCTGGGCGCGGGTCGTGTCTGTGTTGGTCGCTTCCTGTGTAATGGTTACATGAATGTTGGGGTGCAGTTTCTCGAACTGACTGACCATGTCCTTTCTAAGGCCATTACCGGAAATCGTTCCTGAGGCCCAAACAATTGTCGTAACTTGTGGGGCCCGCTTGGTCGACGATGCAAATGCCGGTGTCAGGCCTGCGCTCAGCACCGCTCCCGCTGACAACACCGCCAGCGCGGTGATGGTGGTTCTTTTCATTGTGTGAATCCCCCTCTTTGTTTGTGGATTGTGCCGGCGACCTTCAGCGCCTGCCCTACGACGTGTCGTAGGGCAGCGATTTCACGGACTCTCTGGGAACCAGGGAGTGTGCCATGTAATGGGTTTTAGAATCGGGAAGTTGGCCTTCCGAAATTGCCGCTACGAGCGAATGTACGGCCATTCTGCCGATTTCCTCCAAGGGCTGCGCGATTGTCGTCAGTTTTGGCGTGATCATGTTCGCTAGGACGACATCGTCATAGCCAATCACCGAAATATCATCCGGTACTTGCAGCCCGTGGTCATGAATGCAGCGCATGGCGCCGATGGCCATTTCGTCACTGGCCGCAAAAACGGCAGTGATATGGGTGTTGGCGCGGTGTAGAAGCAGCTCTGTCATCGCCGCGTACCCATGTTCATAGCGAAATGCTCCGAAGGCTACATGTTCGTCAGAAAACGGCAGTTGATAGTGAGAGAGGGCGAGCTTGTATCCCTGAAAGCGCTCTGGTCCAGCGCCCGGATCGCGCAGCGGGCCTGCTATGACTCCGATTGACCGATGGCCTCGTGTGATCAGATAGGCGACTGCATCGAACGCGGCCCGCACGTCATCCACTTTAAACGCAGGGATGTCATGCTGTTCGCTTTCCGTAAGAGCCAGAACCACGGGAATGCCGAGTCGTGCGGTCAGGGTGGAATAGTGGGCTGGAAAAGTGGCGCTGCAAAAAATGATTCCACTACTCTGTTGTCTCTTCAGTGTGGAGAATCCGCCAACGATTCGCTGCGGATCCGATTGGGCGTCGTATAGCAATACCGTCAAGCCATGCTTGAGCGCCGTGTCATAGATTCCCCGATAAAGTCTGCTGAAGAAAAAATCGTCCAGCTTCGGCACCATGACGCCGACGGCGGTTGCATGCTGAAGGCGAAGTCCTCTTGCGTGTCCGTTCGGATAGTAATCGAGCGCCGCTACGGCATCAAGCACCTTTATACGGGTCTCTGGGTTAACGAGATCAGGACTGTTTAAGACGCGGGACACAGTAGGGATGGATACGCCAGCATGTGCAGCGACCGTTTTGATCGTGACCTTCATCTCGGATCCCTCCACGTCATGAGGTGCGAGGTTGCATAGGAAGAAGCGGAAATGATAACGTTTTCAGAAACTATGGTACGAGACTATCGCTGAAAAGTCAATCTACTTTTTTTAATTCCGAAAGCGCAATTTCATTGCCTCGCAACCACGGGTCGGTCAGGCTATGTCAGGCATTGAGGTTGGTCTCGTGAGCGATTGTGATATAAAATCGCAAGGAGGTGGTAGTACTATCGCTGGCGCAACCTTGCGCATCGGGTCTGTATCGGGCCTGTGCACCCCGCCGGTACGCCGCAGTCATGGGAGGGAGAGCATGAATTATGAATTGTCAGAGTATCGTTCTGCGTCGTCTGCGCTTGCCGATGATCGAACCGTTTGTCGCATCGTACGGAACTGAGTCAGAGAAAGACGTGATCATTGTGGAGGTGCTGACGGAAGGCGGCGCCGTTGGCTATGCGGAGTGCGTGGCAGGCCGCGCGCCTCTGTATACGGAGGAGACTAGCAGTACGGCGTGGCATATGCTTGCGGAGTTCATGGTTCCCGCTCTCATCGACGCATCGTTTGAAAGCGTGGCTGATCTTTTGTCGATTCGTTCCACATTGGAGCGTTTCAGAGGCAATCGGATGGCGAAGGCGGCCATTGAGATGGCGCTCTGGGACACTTTTGCGCGGGAGTCAGGGGCGTCTCTCGCGTCGCTGCTTGGCGCGCAACGAACCGAGATACCCGTTGGCATCAGTGTCGGCGTGCAGGCATCGACGGAAGCCCTGGTTCATAAAGTTCGCGGCTATCTTCTGCAGGGCTTTGCCCGCGTTAAGGTGAAAGTCCGTCCGGGGTACGATCTTGAGCCGCTCGCCGCGATTCGCGACGCATTTCCCGATATCGCCCTGATGGCCGATGCCAACAGCGCCTATCGCCTCGCGGACGCGGCTCATTTGCAGCGACTTGACGCGTTCAATTTGATGATGATCGAGCAACCGCTCGCCCATGATGATCTTGTCGACCACGCCTGTCTGCAGGAGGCGCTGGAGACTCCGATCTGTCTTGACGAAAGTATTCGTTGCGCCGAGGATGTGCACAAGGCGGCCAAACTGGGATCCTGCCGAATCGTGAACCTGAAAGTTGGACGCGTTGGCGGGTTTGGCGAAGCGCTCCGGGTGCACGAAGCTTGCGCGGCGGAGGGACTTGAACTGTGGTGTGGGGGCATGCTCGAGACGGGCATCGGCCGATTGCACAACATCGCTCTTACGGCGCTGTCAGGATTCACGCTTCCGGGCGATACGGCTCCCAGCGAGCGCTATTTTACAGAAGACGTGATCGATCCGCCCGTGCGTTTTGCGCGCCCCGGCTGGCTGGCCGTGGAGCCCCTGGCGGGGGTGGGTTCCCGCGTCCGTCGCGAGCGGCTGGAACGCTGGACAGTAGAGCAACAGCGTTTTGACCGAGTGTAGGGAGCAGCGGCAACGGATTCCTCTGAGGAGGATGCGCCTGGCGCGCCGTCGTGATTCACGGGATTGCTCACACTCTTTGCGCGATATTGACGATCACCACGACGACCATGAACAGGACGTATACACGCAAACTCCATATCACTGTTGTCAGCCATGGGGTCAGCGTGCGTTGCCCGAGGCTCCGGAGTCTTTCCTGCGAATCCTGGTGCTCTTTTAGTGTTTGATCGATCAGGACCGGATGTTCGTACACGTCAGTCAACCGGAGGTTGCCGAGTCCAGTCGAGTCCATAAGTTCCATCTGATTGGTCGCCATCCTTTGCGCCTCCTGAATTTATAATCATGAGATGTTGCGCGTCTGCGCAGAGTCAGCGTCTAAAAGTGCAGGCTGGGGAAAATCACAGTCAGCGCGTAGAGCAATCCAGCCACTGAGACGAACGCGCCGACCAATAAACCAAGGCTGTTAAAAAACCATCCGCTGCGGTGGTCGCCCATGATTTCCCGGTCATTGACGAGAAGCAACAGAAATCCAATGGCGGGCGGCATGGTCAAAACAGCGATCACATTGACAATCAGCACCACAAATTCGAGCGGAAAGCCTGGGATCAATACGACACTTCCACTGATCGCGGCGATCGCGATGAGCACGAGGTAGAAGCCTTTTGCTTCTTTAAAGGATCGGTTGAGGCTGTGTGCTCTTTGCGTCACTTCTCCAAACGCGTAGGCGGAAGAAGTAGAGATGGCGATGGCGGCCACAAGCCCTGCTTCGAGGATTCCAAAGGCAAACAGCGCGCCGCCGAATCTGCCCACGTAGGGCGCCAGCGCCTGGGCAAATTGCGCCGCTCCAAATTGACTGGCGTTCATATGATGCACAAACAGTGGAGAAGTTGCGATGATGCACGCCACTGCGGCCAGGGCTGCGAGCAAGGCGCCGATGCCAGTGTCGATCCGCCCCTGTGGAATATCGCGCACTGACAGGCCCTTGTCGCTCACCGCGCCTTGCTGAAAGAACAGCATCCACGGCGTAATCGTCGCGCCAATGTCAGACAGCAGGATAATGGCCGTGTGTGAGCCGAATCCGCCAGGCAAAGGCCCCCAGGCAAGCAGGGATTTTCCTATGGCGTTCCAGTTTGGATGCGTCATCAGGGCCACCGGCACAAATACGAGGTTGCACAGAGCCAAAAGCATCGCGATCCGTTCGAAGGACCAGTAGCGGCGAGACATAAAGGCCAGCGCCATCACGATAAGCGCGCCGCCGACCGCCGCGTAATCGGGGATTCCAAAATAGCCGGCTCCCGCGACAATGCCGACGAACTCCGTGATCAGCGTCAGCACATTGGTCAGCAATAGGTCGATCATGGCGAAGTTGCCCCAAAACCGACCGAAGCGGCGATAGATGAGTTCGGCGTGGCCCGCCTTTGACACGGCACCCAGGCGCACGGTGATCTCCTGCGCTACGAACGCCATCATAAAAGTGACAATGACAAACGGAATGAAGAATCCAATCCCAAACTGCGAGCCGGTTGCCGAATAGGACAGCATGGAAGGAGCGTCGTTTTCGCCGAGCATGACGAGAATGCCGGGCCCGACCAACAGCCAGAGCAGGCGCATCCGGCCGCCTTTGTGCCGAGCCTGAGTTACTTGTAGCCGATCCAGCGCTCGCGCGGCCTCTTCCCGATTGGGAGCGTTCATCGACATCCAAGATCCCCCCACCAGACAACGTCATCGCCCCAAACTTTCTTTCATACAACAGTGTTGCCATGGACTATATAAATGTCGGTCAGGAAAAAAAGTTTCCCTTGCGCCAACCTGCTTTAACTATATGCTCATTGCGCGAAATATGCAACAACGAGTTATAAATCACGTTCTCACGTTGACGCCTCTTGTGGATTGCGATAGGGTAAGGAAGTGGCAAGATCAGTTAGGGGAGTGGATACGGCGATGATGAATTACCCTCTGCTGTTGCGTTCGATATTGTACCGCGCGTACACAGTCTTTCCTGAGCAGGAAATCGTATCGCGGGATTACTCGGGCATGTTCCGATATACTTACAGAGACATGTATGGCAGGGTATGCCGTTTGGCAAACGCTCTTGCAGATTTAGGCATTCGACCGGGCGATCGGGTCGGATCGTTTGCGTGGAACCACCATCGCCACCTGGAGCTGTACTTCGCGGCGCCCTGTTCGCAGCGCGTGCTGCACACGGTGAACATCCGACTCTTTAAGGAGCAACTGGTGTATTCGATCAATCACGCGAAAGACAGGGCGCTCTTTGTCGATGAGGACTTACTGCCAATTATAGAACAGATTGCCGCGCAGCTTCCCGATGTTGAGACGTATATCATAATGACCGACAAGAAAACGCTGCCAAGCACAACGCTGCCAAATGTCCATCTGTACGAAGAGTTGCTGGCGGCGGCCGAGCCCGATTATGAATTTCCCGAGTTTGACGAAAACACTGCGGCGATCGTTGGTTATACATCCGCGACCACCGGCGACCCCAAGGGGGTCATTTATTCGCACCGCGGACTGTACCTGCACTGTCTGATGATGATGACCGGTCAACTCTCAGTGGACGACAGGGATATCACCATGCCGATTGTGCCGATGTTCCATGTGAACGCCTGGGGCCGACCTTTCACGGACACCTGGGCGGGCGCCAAACAAGTGTATCCCGGCGCGCGTCCGACGGTGGCCGATTTCTGCGAACTCTTTGACAGAGAAAAAGTTACGTACAGTGTTGGCGTTGTGACGATCTGGATGGGTATCCTGCAGCATCTCAGGGCGAATCTAGGCAAATATGATTTTAGCCATGTACGATTCCTGCTGTCGGGGGGATCCGCGTTGCCAGCTTCACTCACTCAGGCGTACGAAGAGGAATTTGGCGTGACACTGTATCAGGGATACGGCCAAACGGAGACCACCCCGGTGACGTTCATCTCTGTTCCGAAGGCGGGCATGGTCAATCTCAAGGGGCCTGAGCGGTATCGCCAACGCGCGAAGAGCGGGTTGCTTGCGCCGGGTCTTGAGATGAGGCTGATCGACGCTGATGGCCGGGAAGTGCCGCATGACGGTCGCGCGATGGGCGAACTTTTGCTCAAAGGTCCATGGATCATCGACTCCTACGACAGGAGCGCTGCAAAAACGGAGGAAGCGTTTCTGGACGGATGGTTTCGCACGGGCGACATCGCCACCATGGATGAAAATGGCTATCTGCAGATCGTGGATCGAACAAGGGATCTGATCAAGAGCGGCGGAGAGTGGATATCCTCCGTGGACCTCGAAAATGCGATCATGGGCCATCCAGATGTGCTGGAAGCCGCGGTCATCGGCATTTCCGATATAAAATGGCAGGAAAGACCGCTTGCGTGCGTTGTCCTGCGCCCAGAGGCGCGCGGCAAGGTCACGGAGGCGGATGTGAAGGCGTATCTGGCAGACAAGGTGGCCAAGTGGTGGATTCCGGACGAAATTGTGTTTGTGGGGGAAATTCCGAAGACCAGCGTCGGCAAGTTTTCAAAGAAGGCGCTGCGGGAACTCCATAGCGCGGGTCAACTCGCGTAACTGATCAAACACGCGGAGGCCGGGTGGAACTGCTTGACGAAGATGAACTTGACGACGCTCTGCGCAGCGGCGACATCACGCCTCTCGACCACTCTCTTGCACACGTGGAGGCCCGCCGCGTGCAGACGGCCATCCGCGAAGGTCGGTTTGCCATTCTGGATCTGGCGGATGCTCACCGCGCGCTGTTGACTGACCTGTTGCAACCCTTCGGTCCGGACTTGCAGAGAAAGGGGCTTCCCGATGATGAAGTCCGGATCTGACTCAGCCATAGGGAGTCAAGCCCACGCGGAGGCGGTCACCGCTTTGAGCGCGTTACGATCCGGCTGGCCTCGCCTTTGCCAAGGAGTTCTTCCACGTCGACCACCGAGGTGACGAACGGCCTGAAGAACTCCGGCTCGTGCGACACCATCAGCAGGGTGCCCCTGAAGTCTTTGAGGGCTTGTTGCAAAGCGCTTCTGGCCGCGTGGTCAAGATGGTTTGTCGGCTCATCAAGCACCAGTACGTTGTGTTTTTGGAGCGTAAGCAGACAGAGTCTTACTTTCGCCTGTTCGCCGCCGCTGAGTCGGTGAACAGACTGCAGGATGTGCTCGCGCTTCAGTCCGGAACGGGCAAGCGCCGCCCGCACCTCCTGCTGGGTCATGTGGGGGAACGCGCTCCAGATGACCTCCAGCGCATTTCCCTGATCACTGCGATATGCCTCCTGCGCGAAGTAGCCAACCTGTGCGTTGTCACCCAATTCCACGCGCCCGCGCAGCGGTTTCAACTCGCCGATCAGCGTGCGCAACAGGGTCGATTTACCGATTCCGTTGCAACCGATCAGAGCCAGTTTGCTGCCGCGCTCCACTTCCAATTCAAGAGGCGGCAAGAGAGAGTGTGAGTAGCCGATTTCCAGGGTCGTCGCCCGGATCACAAAGCGCGCTGGCGCGCCGGCCAGGGGAAACGTGAAATGCGGCGGCGCCACTGCGCCCGGAGGCGGGATGCGTTCAATCTTCTCCAGTTGCTTGCGGCGACTCTGAGCGCGTTTGGTGGTTGACGCCCTGGCAATATTTTTTTGCACAAAGTCTTCCAGGCGCTTGATCTCGTCCTGCTGTCTGGAATAGGCGCTTGCATGCTGTAGCGTTCGTTGTTCCGCGTAAGCGAGGAATGCTTTGTAGGAACCATTGAATCTGGTGAGGGCGGCATTTTCAAGCTGCCAGATGACGGTGGCTACCTTGGCCACGAAATCCGCGTCGTGTGAGACGACGATAAACGCGAACGGGTAGCTTTGCAGGAAGTCAGTCAGCCACGCAATATGTTCAACGTCAAGGAAATTGGTTGGTTCATCGAGTAAGAGCACATCTGGCTGTTCCAGCAGCAGTTTGCCAAGCAGCACCTTGGTCCGTTGGCCGCCGCTGAGATCCGCCACTGGTCGATCCAGACCCAGTTCGAGCAGGCCGAGCCCAGAGGCGACAGTGTCAATGCGCGCTCCCAGTTCATAGATTCCCGCATGCTCCAGTTCCTCCTGAACCCGCGCATAGCGAGCCAGCAGCCGCTCAAGTTCGTCGCCTTTGGCGTATGCCAGATCTTCTGCCGTTTTCTGCAATGAGCGTTCCCTGGCAAATATGTCGGCAAACGCCTCCTGCAGCGCCGACCGCACCGTAGAGAAGCGGGACAGATCCGCATGTTGCGTCAGGTACCCGACTTTCACGCCTGGAGTCCACGCGATGTGACCGCTGTCGTGAGGTATGTGGTCAGCCAGGATCTGCAGCAGCGTCGACTTCCCAACGCCATTTCTGCCAATAAGTGCTACGTGTTCCCTGGGGAGAAGGTTAACATCAATATCCTGCCATAACGTTCGATCTCCAAAGCCATGACTTAGCTGGGAAATCTCCACAATGCTCATCGCCACCAGAACCTTTCTTGTTCCGATGGAGAGCAGAACGGGGAACGCTGCCGTTTTTCCAAAGGAATTCCCATGGGGGCATAGAAAAAGGAATCGTCGCCGTCGCAGTTCTCCATCGGTGCTAGGAGTTAGTAAAAAGGGCATAAAATCCCCCTTTTTAGCTCACCGACACCATGAGAACAACGAATTGGCGCATGATTCCTGCCACCTTCCGAAAATGAGTTTGACTCAGTTTAGCATAGTTTACCGCTTGGCGCAATGATCCCGACCAGCGTAACAGCGGTCTGTTATTGGCGTTGTCTCGAAAACGGCGGTGTTTTGGCGCTGTATTCGCGGTTTTTGCGCATTTGCTTCCGGCATCGGTTCACTATGCCCACGGATGCGGTATACTCACCCTGTGGACTGTCCACGGACTCTCAACCACTCGGAACAAATTCGTATGGTTTCATAATCCCGACTGTTTCTATAAGATTAGGGCAGGAGCTTGGCCGTAAACTTTTTCGCGGAGATGATCGGAGGTTAAAGCCTTGACAGATTATAATGCAAGCGACGCAGTGTACCGGATTGAATCACTGCTGCGTAAGGTCGCGTCAACGGTGCGGAAACAGGGACGAGCAATCCTGGGCGATTTTGACATCACCCCAGCCCAGTTCGATGCGCTGGTTCTCGCCAGTGATGGGCGCAATCTGACAATTGGCGATTTGAGCGCCAAGTTGGGCTTGGCCTATAGCACTACGACGGATTTGGTTGATCGTCTGGAGCGGCGCAATTTTGTGGAACGGTGCCGGGATCAAGAGGATAAACGGGTGGTCCGGCTGAGTGTCTCGGCGGAGGGCGACGCATTGATCGGCCGGGTTTTGCAGACGCGCAGGCAGTATCTTGGGCGCGTCCTTTCGCACAGCACCTCGTCAGAACAGGATATGCTGATGCAGGCGCTGACGATGCTGGAACAACATCTGGGCGATGAATGACCTCCGAAAACGCGTACACGCGACCGGCGGGGTCAAGAACAGGATGGGGAACACGAGCTTCTTGATGTCTGTCGCCTGGCATGCCCGAGGTACGGCTGAAGCTTTTTTTGTGTTTGGGCGTATTGTGTGGGTATGCTAGAGAGGGGGCGATCCTGTGCGCAATCAGCCGATTGGCGTCATGGATTCAGGCGTCGGCGGACTCACTGTGGTTTCCGAGATCTGGCGGCAGTTGCCGCGTGAAGAAGTCCTTTTTTACGGCGATTCGGCGCGGTGTCCTTATGGAGATCGACCGGCCGCGGAAATTGCGTCGTTTACGTTTCGAGCCCTGGATTTTCTTGTGGAGCAGGGCGTGAAAATGCTTGTGATCGCGTGCAATACCGCTACCGCTGTGTGTCTGGAATGGGCGCGGGAACGGTATGACATTCCCGTGCTCGGGGTGATTGCCCCAGGGGCGCGCGCGGCCATTGCCGCGACTACGAATCAGCGCGTGGGGATTATTGGAACACGAACCACGATCGCCTCCAACAGCTACCCCCGGGCGCTGCATCTGACACATCGCGGCATTGAAACTTTTCCGGTGGCATGTCCACTGTTTGTGGCTTTGGTCGAACAGGGGATCACGGCAGCGGCCGAAGCTCTCCCTGTCGTCACGGAGTCGCTGCGGGAATTTTCAGGCGCGAACATTGATACGCTAATTCTAGGCTGCACGCATTATCCGCTGCTTGCGGAGATCATCCAACAGGCGGTGGGGCCGGGCGTCACCCTGATTAACTCAGCGGAAGAAACGGCTCGGGACGTCAGCTTTGTTCTGGCGGACAACCAGATGACACGCACTCACGCGGCGAAACCCAACCATGTCTTCCTGACCAGCGGGGATGTAGGCAAATTTGCCGACATAGGCGGAAAATGGCTGGGGAAACCCGTGCAGGTCGGTTACTACGATGTTTGGGAGGGCGACGAGCGTTCCGATGCGGCGGGCGTTTAGACCTTGAGATCGGCAAATAGCAAGCGTGAGGGCCATGCTAATGGAAAGTGGGGGGGATGGCGAGTGCGGATGGACGGACGACGGCCTGACGATCTGCGGCCGGTGTTGATTGAGCGGGGATACATTAAACACGCTGAGGGTTCTGCCCTCATCAGTGTCGGTGACACGCGTGTGATCTGCACAGCCACCGTTGAGGACAAGGTGCCGCCGTTCCTGCGCGGTACGGCGCAGGGATGGATCACGGCCGAATACGCGATGTTGCCTCGCGCCACGGAACAGCGCTCGCAGCGGGAGTCGACGCGAGGGAAGGTCGGCGGACGCACAATGGAGATTCAGCGACTGATCGGTCGCGCACTGCGAGCTGTGATCGACATGAAGGCGCTTGGTGAAAAAACCTTGTGGATCGATTGTGATGTGATACAGGCTGACGGCGGTACGCGAACGGCTGCCATTACGGGAGCGTTTGTCGCCATTGTGGAGGCCCTGAGCGCCCTGCGACAGCGAGGGGTGTTAACGAAACTGCCGGTGCGTGACTATCTGGCTGCGACAAGCGTGGGAATCGCGGGTCAGGAGATGCTGCTGGATCTGCGCTATAGCGAGGATTCGGCGGCGAGTGTTGACATGAACGTCGTGATGACAGGAAGCGGACAGCTGGTGGAGGTCCAGGGTACTGGCGAAACGACTACATTTTCGCGCGCTGAACTCTCGTCGCTTCTGGACTTGGCCGAAATGGGGATCTTACAGTTAATCGAGATGCAGCGCCAGGTCCTGGCGGACTTGGGTGCGGAGATCGGTCAAGCAAAGTGAACCGCAATGGTTCTCATGTGGCAGGGAGGCGTTCCGTTCCAGAGATTCAATCACAGGGGTTCAGTCACGGGGAGAGAGAGCAATGCGTATGCTGGAACGTCTGGTGATCGCGACGCACAGCGCCGGGAAATTATCTGAATTTGCGCACTCGCTCAAAGGGATGGCGGCAATCATTGAGCCGCTGCCGGCAAACGCTGAGACTCCCGAGGAGACGGGAACGAGTTTTCTTGAAAACGCGCTGATTAAGGCTCGCTTCGCGGTTGCGAAGTGGCAGACGCCTGTGCTTGCGGATGATTCAGGTCTGGTCGTCGACGCGCTCAACGGTGCGCCTGGATTGTACTCGGCCCGATTTGCCGGACCGGAAGCCAGCGACGAGGATCGACAGACGCTGTTGCTGGAACGGTTAAAAGGAGTGCCTCCTTACGAACGCAGAGCGCGTTTCGTCGCGGCGGTGGTTCTGGTCGTGCCGGAGGGGGGCGAATGGACCGCGATCGGCAACTGTGAGGGGCAGATTGCCATGGAACCCATGGGCGCGGGCGGGTTTGGGTATGATCCGGTGTTTTACTTTCCTCCCGCTGGAAAGACCTTTGGTCAAATGAGTCTCGATGAAAAGCAGCGGGTCAGCCATCGGACGGTCGCGCTCGCCGAGTTGATTCGGCGCTTCAACAACGTGTCGTGATTCTTTGCCGCTTGGGTGAACGGAACGCGGACATCTTGGCGCACATCTCACACAATTCGCCTCGCGGCAGGCTTTACACGCGATGGACGGATCATTATAATAATACTGTTTTACATGAGGTGGACACTGCGTCTCAGTAGCTCAGTCGGATAGAGCAACAGCCTTCTAAGCTGTGGGTCGGGGGTTCGAATCCCTCCTGAGACGCCATTTACGAAGTGGAGGACGTTTTGATGGCCGTGAAGTGGGAAAAGACGGAGCCCAATGTAGGCGTACTTGAGATTGAGGTTGAAGAGGAACGGGTGACGTCCGCTTTGGATCGCGCTTTCAGAAAAGTGGTTCAGCGGGTAAATGTGCCGGGATTTCGCAAAGGGAAGGTGCCGCGGCGTATTTTTGAGGCGCGTTTTGGTTTGGAATCCCTGTATCAGGAAGCGCTTGACATCTTATTGCCGGAAGCGTATTCCATGGCTGTGATTGAAGCAAAACTCGATCCGGTTGATCGCCCTGTAATTGACATTGTCCAGATGGAAGCGGGTAAACCCCTGCTGTTTAAAGCGACGGTCGTCGTGAAACCGGAAGTGATCCTGGGCGATTACAAGGGCATTACATATGAGGACAAGGAATTTGCGGTGACAGACGAAGTCATTGCGCAGGAGCTTGAAAACCTGCGCAAGAGCCATGCCGAACTGCGGGTGCTCGAAGATGGCCAGGCTGAACCGGGCGATCTTCTGGTCATGGATTTTGTCGGTTACGTGGACGGAGAGACGTTTGAGGGCGGCGAGGCGGAGAATTATCAGTTGGAACTGGGTTCCGGCACATTCGTTCCTGGCTTCGAAGAACAACTGATCGGGATTCGGGCGGGCTTTGACCGGGAAATCACTATCACATTCCCGGAAGAGTATCATGTCAAGTCGCTGGCGGGCAAGGAAGCGACTTTCAAAATTCATGTCCATGACATCAAACGCAAAGCGCTTCCCGAACTCGATGACGAGTTCGCCATGGACATCAGTGAGTTCGAGACGTTTGAAGAACTGAAAGCGGATCTCGTGCGCAATCTGGAGCATCAGAAGGCGCATGAACATCAGCACTACGTGGAAACCGCAGTGTTGGAGAAGGTGGTTGCCGCTGCGGAGGTGGATATTCCCGACCCGATGATCGACCAGGAGATTGACGCTCAGGTCAAGGAATTTGAGTCGCGTCTTGAATCGCAGGGTATTCCGCTCGACGCCTATCAGGAATTTACCGGCGCCTCCATGGAAGAGATTCGCAATCAGTTTCGCGATGAGGCAAAAAAACGCGTGAAGACCGCTTTGGTGATTGAAGCGGTAGTAAAGGCTGAGAACAACGAAGTCTCGGAAACTGAACTCGATCTGGAAGTACAAAAAATCGCCGATTCCGCGCGTATGGAATTTGACAGCGTCAAAGAATTGCTCAGAAAAAATGATCCTGGCTTGCTTGGGCTCAAGTCACAAATTCTGTCGCGCAAGGCCGTGGAGTTCTTGGTCGACCATAGCGTTCACGCGTGAGATTGTGTAAAATGAGATCAGGAAATGATGAGGCATGTGGGAAATGCCTTGTTTTTTCCTTATGAATCGGCGTCATCGTGGGATATAGGAGGGTTAGTGCATGAACTTGGTTCCGATGGTTATTGAACAGACAAGCCGCGGCGAACGGGCGTACGACATTTACTCCCGGTTGCTCAAAGACAGAATCATCTTTATCGGCACCCCGATCGATGATTACGTAGCAAATTCCGTTGTGGCCCAACTGCTCTTTCTGGCCTCCGAAGACGCTGACAAGGACATTAGCCTGTATATCAACAGCCCAGGAGGATCAATCACCGCGGGCATGGCGATTTTTGATACGATGCAGTTCATCAAACCGCAAGTGTCAACGATGTGCGTGGGTCTTGCCGCGAGCATGGGTTCGCTGTTGTTGACAGCAGGCGGCAAGGGGAAGCGATTTGCGCTTCCCAACAGCGAGATCATGATCCATCAGCCCCTGGGAGGCGTAAGGGGGCAGGCGTCAGACATTAAGATCCATGCTGAGTGGATTTTGAAGACGCGTCATAAGCTGAATGTCATTTATGCTGAACGCACAGGTCAACCGCTCGCGAAGATCGAGGAAGATACTGATCGCGACAACTGGATGAGCGCTGAGGAAGCGAAGGCTTATGGTTTAATTGATGAGGTGATTCTGCGCCCGGACCTTAAGTGAGGAGGGATTACCCATGTTTAAGTTCAATGACGACAAAGGGCAGCTAAAGTGCTCATTTTGTGGGAAAACCCAGGATCAGGTGCGCAAACTCGTGGCAGGTCCAGGTGTGTATATTTGTGATGAGTGTATTGAACTCTGCAACGAGATTGTCGAGGAGGAACTCGGCGATGATGAAGAGTTTGAACTAAAAGACATTCCGAAACCGACAGAGATCAAGAACATCCTGGATTCCTATGTGATTGGACAGGAACGCGCGAAAAAATCGCTTGCAGTGGCCGTGTACAACCACTACAAACGGATCAACACGAGCGCAAAAAACGAAGATGTGGAGTTGTCAAAGAGCAATATCCTGCTGATTGGTCCGACCGGCTCCGGAAAAACGCTGTTGGCGCAGACGCTCGCGCGGATTTTGAACGTGCCTTTCGCTATCGCGGACGCCACGTCTCTGACGGAGGCCGGGTACGTGGGGGAAGATGTGGAAAACATCCTTCTTAAGCTCATTCAGTCTGCGGATTACGATGTGGAGAAGGCTGAGAAGGGCATTATCTACATCGATGAGATCGACAAGATCGCTCGTAAATCGGAAAACCCTTCGATTACTCGCGATGTCTCAGGCGAGGGTGTTCAGCAGGCGCTGTTGAAGATTCTTGAGGGGACAGTGGCCAGTGTTCCTCCACAAGGGGGGCGCAAACATCCCCACCAGGAGTTTATTCAGATCGACACCAGTCATATCCTGTTTATCTGCGGCGGAGCGTTTGACGGTATGGAACCGATAATCAAACGCAGACTGGGTAAAAAGGTGATTGGTTTTGGCACGAGTGAAGAGGGGCGTTCGCCAGTGCAGGATTCGGAAATTCTGGCTAAAGTTCTCCCCGAAGATTTGTTGCGGTACGGTCTGATTCCGGAGTTCGTGGGCCGACTGCCTGTCATTACGACCCTCGAGGCGCTTGACGAGGCAGCTCTGAAACAGATTTTGACCGAACCCAAGAATGCGCTTGTCAAACAGTATCAACGGTTGCTTGACATGGATTCCGTGGAACTGGAATTCGCTGATGAAGCGCTGTCCGAGATCGCAAAGGAAGCGATCAAGCGCAACACCGGCGCACGGGGCTTGCGGGCCATTATCGAGGGCATTATGCTTGAGGTGATGTATGAACTGCCTGCCCGTTCTGACGTGAAGCGATGTATCGTAACGAGAGAAACGGTCGTCAACAGAGAAGAACCGATGCTCGTCGTCGATTCCGGCCCGGTGACTGATGGACGCAAGAAGAAGAAAAAAGAAGAAACGGCTTAGAGAAAACGAAGTAGAGAAAACGGCGTAGAAGAAACTACGCAATAGACCTCAGCCTGAATGCTTTAATGCTATTGCCGCGCCTCCAGTATGAGGTGTAACCTTCTCGGCCGGGATCGTATGCTGCGCCGAGGCGAGTTCGGCACAGCCGTGTTTGAGCAGCGGCGCAGCATACGATCCCGGCCGAGCAGGCGCAGCACACACATTCTCTGAATAGACGAACCGCCCGGCCCTCCGGCTGCCGAGAAACCTTCGGCAGCTTTTTTTGTGCGCCCGGATGGCGGGCCGATCCGGATTTACACGAGAGAATGCCGACCGCAGTGCGCTTTGGAATCATCGTTTAACTCTTCGCAACCCTGGCCATACTTAGTAAAACATGTGAGCTTCGGAGGGGGATGCGGATGAATTCCAGCCTGCTTGTGCTAGCGATTGTACAGGTCATATTTGCGGGGATTGTGGGTCTCTACTTTCTCAACATGATGCGCTCCCAGCAACACAACAGGGTGGCGGTGGACAAGGAATCTACGAGAGAATTGGAACGGTTGCGCAAGATGCGAACTGTATCACTCTCTGAACCATTGTCAGAGAGAACTCGGCCGTCGTGCATCGGGGACATCATAGGACAGGAGGACGGGTTGCGCACGCTGCGGGCGGCTCTCTGTGGCCCCAACCCACAACACGTCATCCTCTATGGACCCCCGGGCGTTGGAAAAACGGCCGCCGCCCGTGTCATTCTGGAGGAGGCCAAACGGACGCCAGGTTCGCCGTTTCTGGCAAACGCGGTCTTCTGCGAACTCGATGGCGCCACCGCCCGATTTGATGAACGGGGGATCGCCGATCCTCTCATTGGATCCGTACACGATCCGATCTATCAGGGGGCGGGCGCCATGGGCGTCCTGGGCATTCCGCAACCGAAACAGGGCGCCGTGACCAAGGCGCACGGCGGTGTCTTATTCATCGATGAAATTGGCGAGTTGCATCCCATTCAGATGAACAAACTTTTAAAGGTTCTGGAGGATCGTCGGGTATTTTTCGAAAGCGCCTATTACAATCCGGATGACAGCAACATACCGCTGCATATTCACGACATGTTCCAAAATGGATTGCCGGCGGATTTCCGGCTGGTTGGAGCCACTACGAGAAGTCCGCAAGATATTCCTCCGGCCATTCGATCACGCTGTCTGGAGATCTTTTTCCGTCCGCTCAATGGCGAGGAGATCGCCGTCATTGTACAGCGAGCCTCTGAGAAAATTCGCTTCGCGATGACTCCGGCGGCGGTTGATGTCGTCACCAGACATGCCGTAAACGGTCGGGAAGCAGTCAATGTTGTTCAGATTGCGGCTGGCATCGCGCTGACGGAGAGGCGTACAGAGATCACCCGCGAGGATGCGGAGTGGGTGGTGCACAGCAGTCAGATTGCGCCGCGTCCAGAGCGCAAGGTTCCGGAACGGCCGCAAGTAGGGGTGGTCAATGGCCTTGCCGTATATGGCCCCTCATCCGGCATGCTGCTTGAGGTGGAGGCTGATGCGGTAGTGGCCAGAGCGCCCGGTCACGGCACGGTGTCCGTAACAGGAGTGATTGACGAAGAGGAGTTGGGGGGCGGTGGGCGTGTTTTGCGGCGCAGAAGCACCGCCCGCAGTTCGATCGACAACGTCGTGACCGCGTTGCGTCGCTGCCTGCCCGTGAATCTCTCCGACTACGATGTACACGTGAATTTCCCTGGCGGCACACCGGTTGACGGTCCGTCGGCCGGAGTCAGCATGGCTGTTGCCATCTACTCCGCAGTGACGGGAATCCCCGTCGACAACACCGTAGCCATGACAGGCGAGGTTTCTATTTACGGCTCGATTCGACCTGTTGGCGGAGTTTCCGCCAAGGTGGAGGCGGCTCGGCTTGCGGGCGCACGCAAGGTTATAATCCCCTCGGACAATGATCAGGAGCGCCTGCATCGGTGGAGTGACGTCGACATTGTGTTGGCTTCCCGTCTTGAGGACGTGCTGTCCTGCTCACTGCTGCGCGATGTAGTTACAGAACCAGTCGGTTCTGCCTACGCGCCTGCCATGCCCCTGCAGACGTCGGCGGTGGCCCAGGGCAGCGTCTGAATATCCTGTCGTTCACAGGCGATGCTATGACGGTATGCCACTATGGCAAACGGTCATGGCATCGCTTTGCGTTAGACAAAGGAATGCAAGTTCGCTAAAATGCACAGTGATAAGGATGTGGGGGTGCCAACAATGGGTCAAGCAGATTTGACTACGGAGCGTGTATTGCCGCTACTCCCGCTTCGCGGCTTGCTTGTGTATCCGGCTATGGTTCTGCATTTGGACGTAGGTCGTGAAAAATCGGTGCGCGCGTTAGAAAAGGCAATGGTCGAGGACCATCTGATTTTGCTGGCGACACAGATAGACACGCAGGTTGATGATCCGAGTCAGGACGAGATTTATGCGATCGGAACGCTCGCTCGCGTAAAACAGATGATGAAATTGCCCAATGGTACGATTCGAGTTCTTGTTGAAGGATTAAAACGCGCGCGGATTGTGGAGTTTGTGACGGATGGCGAATGGTTTGAGGTAAAGGCTGCGATGCTCGATTCTACAGAACGCCGGGATCCCGAAGTCGATGCCTTGGTGCGCGCGGTGATACAGCAGTTTGAACAATTTTTGAAGCTGTCCAAGAAGCACAGTCCAGAAATTCACGCCGCCGTGGCGGACATCGAAGATCCCGGGCGTCTGGCGGACGCCATCGCGTCGAATCTGTCGCTGAAAATGAAGGATAAGCAGGCCATTCTCGAAACGGTCGACGTCACGCAGAGACTGGAAACACTGCTGCAAATTCTGTCTGATGAACGGGAGATTCTGGAGCTTGAAAAGAAAATCAGTCAGCGTGTACGCAAGCAAATGGAGCGTACACAAAAAGAGTACTATCTGCGCGAGCAGATGAAAGCGATCCAAAAGGAATTGGGCGACAAGGAGGGGCGTCTGGGGGAAGTCGAGGAACTACGGGAGCAACTGGAGACCCGGATTCTGCCGGACGCCGTCAAAGAGCGCGTAGAAAAGGAGATTGAGCGCCTCGAAAAAATGCCTCAGTCGTCTGCGGAAGGCTCGGTCGTTCGCACATACTTGGACTGGCTTCTCGCGCTTCCTTGGGGCCCTGCGGAGGCCGCGCCGATTGACATTGTGCGGGCGAAGGGTGTACTGGATGAAGACCATTATGGACTTGAGAAGGTCAAGGAGCGTATCATCGAATATCTGGCAGTGCAACAGCTCGTCGGTGAGCACCGGGGACCCATTCTGTGCCTTGTCGGCCCGCCTGGAGTGGGGAAGACCTCACTGGCCAAGTCTGTAGCACGGGCGTTGGACCGCACATTTGTGCGCGTGTCTCTGGGCGGCGTGCGCGATGAAGCGGAAATTCGGGGACATCGAAGAACCTACGTGGGCGCTTTACCGGGTCGGGTTATTCAGGGCATGAAAACAGCAGGCAGACTGAACCCTGTCTTCTTGCTGGATGAAATCGACAAGATGGCTTCGGACTTTCGCGGCGATCCTGCTGCGGGGATGCTGGAAGTGTTGGATCCAGAGCAGAACAATACTTTTAGCGACCACTATATTGAGTTGCCGTATGATTTGTCGAAGGTGATGTTCATTACAACCGCAAATACGGTCCATAGTATTCCCCAGCCACTGCTTGACCGCATGGAGACGATCTATGTATCGGGCTACACGGAGTTGGAGAAATTGCGTATCGCCATCGACTACCTGCTGCCAAAACAACGCAAGGCGCATGGGCTCGGCAAGGACAAACTCGTGATCAACGAAGAGACCATGCTGCGGGTCATCAGAGAGTACACGCGCGAAGCCGGAGTTCGCAACCTGGAGCGGCAGATTGCCGCATTGTGCCGCAAAGCCGCGAAAATGATCGTCGCGGGCGAAAAAAAGCGCGTTACCATCACACTGAAGAACCTGGCGTCGCTTCTTGGCGCATACCGATATCGCTACGGTGTGGCTGAGGCGGAAGACCAGGTGGGTGTAGCAACGGGTCTGGCATGGACGGAAGCGGGGGGCGATACGCTGGCCATCGAAGTGTCTTCAGTGGCGGGCAAAGGGAAACTCACCATAACAGGTCAGTTGGGTGACGTGATGAAGGAATCGGCGCAGGCGGCTCTCTCATACGTTCGTTCGCGAGCTAACGAGTTGGAGATTCCTCAGGACTTTACCGAGACGCATGACATCCATATCCATGTGCCGGAAGGCGCCATTCCCAAGGATGGCCCGTCCGCCGGAATCACGATCGCCACGGCATTGGCTTCCGCGCTTACAGGGCGGCCTGTCAGCAGAGGAGTGGCCATGACAGGTGAAATTACCCTGCGTGGACGCGTGCTGCCGATCGGCGGAGTAAAAGAAAAGTGTCTGAGCGCTCACCGTGCGGGTATTCGCAAGATTTTGCTGCCGGCAGACAATCAGAAAGACATCGAAGACATACCCCAGAGTGTGCGCCATGACCTCGAGTTTGTATTTGTCCAACACATGGACGCCGTGCTGCGCAATGCGCTGGTTTAGAAAGCGGGTGGTGTTGTGATCATCCGCTCAGCGGCGTTTCTAACGTCCGCAGTGAGGCTTGATCAGTGTCCGGCGGAAGGAAAGCCGGAGATCGCGTTTGTGGGCCGCTCAAATGTCGGAAAATCGTCTCTTCTCAACAAACTGCTGAATCGCAGGCATCTGGCTCGAATCTCGAGCCAGCCAGGGAAAACGCAGTTGATCAATTTTTATCATATCAATGAACAGTTTTATCTGGTGGATTTGCCTGGCTATGGCTATGCCAAAGTGTCGAAAGAAGTTCAGGCCGCCTGGGGGCCGATGATCGAGCGTTATCTGATTGAGAGAACGCCTCTGGCTCTGATCGTGCAACTGATCGACATCAGACATCCGCCGAGCCGCGACGATGAGGTGATGCATAACTGGCTGGCTCATATCGGTCGTCCGTGTCTCATTGTCGCTACAAAGGCGGACAAGATCTCTCGAGGCGCGCATGAAAAGCATCGCAAGGTGATCCGCGCTGCCCTTGAACTCCCGGATGCAGACAGGATCATTCTCTCATCGGCAGACACGGGTCTGGGGATTGAAGAGATCTGGAACGCCATAGCCGCCTATACGTCATGATTGTTTTCACTGAGCGCGTTTACGGCGATGGCGTCGGGAACCACGCGCTTTGGTCCTTTAATCTCAGCGACGAGCATGCCAAGCAAGATGAGGGTGCACCCATACACGGCCGACAGGCTCAAGCTTTGTCCGGCCCACAGGTAGGCTGTGAGGGCGGCAAATACAGGCTCCATGGCAAAGATCAGGGCTGTTCTCGTGGGAGTCGTAAACTTTTGAAACGCCGTTTGCGCGAAGTAGGCGATGACCGTGGCGAACAGGATACAGATCCACAGGGCGTTGAAAACAACTGGCGTCATGAGCGTTTGGGCGGCCTGGCGCCATGGCGCGGGGTGTACGACGGCGATCGCGGCGGACAGAACTCCCACGGTCAGAATTTGCACGGACGCCAAAGGGAGAGCAGAAAACTTGGGCGCGTATCTGCCCACAAGGACAATCTGCAGGGCGAACGAAACAGCGCATAGGAAGACCAGCGCGTCACCACGGTTGATACCCGTCGACTTGTGATAGGACAGCAGGAACAAACCGACTGTAGCGATCGCAACACCGAACCACGTGGATCTGCCAGGCTTCTGTCGCAGCAGCACAATGGCAAAAAGGGGCACTAACACCACAGAAAGCCCTGTGATGAAGCCGGCTTGCGCGGCGCTGGTGTAAAGCAGACCCAGGGTTTGAAACGCGTAACCCGCAAACAGCCACACGCCGAGGGCCAGGCCGGACAGCCACAAACGGAGTGAGACTACGGCGCGCCGCCATGCCGGATGCATGAAGCTGACGGCAAGCATGAGCAACCCTGCAAGACCAAAGCGAATGGCGAGAAACGGGAACACGGGAATGACACTGATGGCGTCCTGCACCAATATGAATGTGGCGCCCCAGACGAAGGTGACGGCAAGGAGAAGCGCGTCGGCGATGTAACGTTTCACGAAGGGGGGCCTCCTTGCTCTCGTACGCAGGTGCACACTGTCATGGCGTCATTGTGAATGGCAAGGGATGCGGCGTCAAGTGTCAAAGAAAATTGCGCTTTATTTCGAATTCCGTGGTGGTATAATACTTTCGACGGAACGGGTTATCCACAAAAGGCAGTTCGGATCTCAATCTTTCTATCCCGGAAAATCGCCGCAGGCGCTTTTTCTTCCCGGTTGTTGGTGACGCGAAGCGTCATGGATGTCTATCCCAGTGTGACAGGTTTCCTTGGAGATGAACGTTATGCACATGCTGCTCGTCGGCATCAACTACAAATCGGCCCCTGTAGAGTTGCGGGAGTGTTTCAGTATTCCTGAGCCGCAGCTCGAAGACGCCCTTGCGCGATTGCGAGAATCGTCCGCCATCATGGAGACGGTTATTGTTTCCACATGCAACCGTACGGAAGTCTATGCGGTTGTGACAGACGCGGCGATGGCCCGCAAGGCGGTGTACGGGTTGCTTGAGCAAGTCTCGAACCTGCCCGCCGACGCCTTTCGCGCGCATATCTATGCAGAGACTGGGCAGGCGGTTGTTCGACATCTGCACAGAGTGGTGTGCGGTCTGGATTCGATGGTGATTGGGGAGACGCAGATTCTCGGGCAAGTTCGGCAGGCGTTTCTGTTTGCGCAGGCGACCGGAACGACCGGGTCGTTGCTCAATCAGCTTTTTCGACGCGCGGTCACCTTTGGCAAACGCGTGCAGACTGAAACGGGCCTCGGGCAGAGCGCCGTCTCTGTGAGCTACGCAGCGGTGTCATTGGCGAAAAAAGTGTTTGATCACCTCAGCGACAAAACCGTAGTCGTGATTGGCGCGGGCAAGATGAGCGAACTGACTCTCACGCATTTGGCGGCGCAGGGCGTCGGAAAGATCCTCGTCGTCAACAGGACGTTTGAACGCGCCCGACATTTGGCCGCCGCCTATGGAGGTCACGCGTTTGAGATGAGCGCGCTTCCGTTTGCCTTAAAAGAGGCGGACATCGTCATTAGCTCGACGGGATCGAAGAATTATGTGCTCTCTGCCGACACGACGGCCGAATTGATGAAACGCCGCAAGCGCAAGCCGCTCTTTTGCATCGACATAGCGGTGCCGCGGGATATCGACCCGGAGCTCGCTAAACTTGGCAATGTATATCTATATGATATTGACGATTTGCAGGACGTGGTCGCTTCGAACGTGTCCCATCGCAAACAGGAATCTGTGCGGGTGACGGCCATGATTGAACAGGAAGTGAACGCTTTTGCCGTTTGGCTGTCGGAACAGGAAGTGGTTCCCCTTATTGCGGAACTCCGCGACAAGGCGCTGATCATTCAGCAGGGCGTCATGCAGAGTCTGGAGCATAAACTTCCGGAACTCGATGACCGGCAGCGAAAGATGCTGCAAAAACACACCATGAGCATTGTGAATCAACTGTTGCGAGATCCCATTGCGAGCATCAAGGAGATGGCTTCAGAACCGGGTGGAGAAGAGGCGCTCGCCGCGTTTGTACGGATTTTCGCGCTCTCTGGCGCATCACCCCCGAACGGGGAGGCGGCGCAGGCGGATCCGCGTGCAGCGGTGGCGTCCGGAACGCCCTTGGCGGGGGACGGGATGCGGGAACGCAGTTTTGCCCGCGGTGAGGGAGAAGGGAAACTGCAGAGTTGGAATGCCGCTTCAAGCGCCGCGGCAGTTCTTCCGGCACTGTGAGTGAATACGATGTCGTTCGTTCTGTCGCCTGGGTTTTATGGAGCGATGCTCCTCTGTTATGGAATTGGTCTGGGGCTGTTTTACGTCGATTATCTGAAGGACAACCGCATCGCTAGCCGGTTTGGGGTAGCGATGCTTTGTGTTGTATGGCTCATGGAAACCGCGTTTCTGGGAGTCATGATCAGCCAGGAGCATCTGCTGCCCTTCTTTTCATCGGCGCAGGTCACCATCTTCTTTTCCTGGTTGTTGATTGCTGTTTCCATTGTGGTGAACTATCTGTCGCGGATTGATTATTTTACCTTTTTCATGAATATTCTAGGGTTTCTGTTTGTGGCATTTGCCACGGTTGCGCACGGGCAGCCTCTGAACGTCTCGTTCGGACAGGGAGACCTGCTGTTATTGCACATTGGCGTTGCGTTCTTAAGTTACATAGCGTTTACTCTGTCCTCCATATTTAGCATCCTATATCTCCTGGCTGATTCGGCGCTGCGTTCCAAGCGGTTTCAAAGCGGCCCCTTTCGCCGTCTGCCGCCGCTGCAGCGTCTGGATCTGTACGCTTATCGGTCAGCGGTGGTGGGATTGCCTCTGTGGCTGATCGGCATGATTCTCGGGTCGGTCTGGTATGCGCTCGTGTCTGGTTATATCCTGATTCTGGATCCGAAGCCGCTGTATGCCGTCGCGCTTGCGATCATGTACGGTATTTACCTCTACACGCGCAGCACAGGTCGCCTGAGCGGTTCTAGAGCCGCCTGGTGGAACTTGATCTGTTTTCTCGCAGTCGTTTTGAGTTTTTTTGTGATTGGGCAGTTCACGTCGCAAATTCATCGTTGGTAAGGAGGATTTGGCATGCGATCTATCACCGTCGGAACGAGGCGCAGTCTGCTGGCAAAAACACAAACGGCGCAAGTTGTGGGAGCCCTGTTGGCCAGGTACCCGGACTTGCGTGTGCACACGCGGGAGATTGTGACGAAAGGCGATCGCATCGTGGATGTTCCGTTGTCTCAGGTTGGGGGAAAGGGGCTCTTCATATCGGAGATTGAAGATGCTCTCTTGCGCGGGGACATTGATTTTGCCGTTCACAGCATGAAGGATTTGCCGGCCCTGCTGGCTCCGGGTCTGACCATTGCCGCGGTGCCGCTGAGGGAGGATCCGCGCGATCTTCTCCTTAGCCGCGACGGGCATACTCTGGCGACTTTACCGCAGGGCGCGGTGGTTGGCACAAGTTCATTGCGCCGCGCCGCGCAATTGCTGTTTGCGCGACCTGACCTGCAGATCACGGCGGTGCGCGGAAACATTGATTCCCGACTCAAGAAACTGGATAGTCTGGATGCGATCGTTCTGGCGGCAGCCGGCATGCGGCGTATGGGTTGGTGGAATGAGGGCGGGGGGTGGACTGAAGACGGCTGGCAGCCGCAAGAGGGACCTGTTCTCACCGCGCTGCCGCTGGCCCTGACGGAAATGCTGCCCGCTGTGGGGCAAGGGGCGCTGGCGCTGGAAGCGCGGATGGCCGATGAGGATCTGTTGGCTGTATTGCGGACTCTTCACGACCCTGCTTCCGCATGGCAAATCGAAGCGGAACGCGCATTTTTGGCGACCGTGGGGGGGAACTGCCAGGCGCCCGTAGCGGCCTATGGCGGCGGCGTTGATATTGCGGGAACTAAAGGAGTCTTGGTGCGAGAGAACGTGGATGAAGCGAGTCTCTCTCTCTCCGGACTGATCGGTTCACCGGATGGACGTCACATCGTACGCGCCGCCGCGCGCGGCCCGGACGCCGCCGTGCTCGGTCGGGAATTGGGCGAGCAGTTGTTGGAACAGGGCGGCCGCGCCATTTTGAAGGGGCTGCGGACAGGTCAAATGGGGTGATTGCGTGTCGGTGGATCTCTGCGGGGTTGCGGTGGCCGTGACACGTCCGCGCGAACAGTCCCGGGACCTTGTGAGGCTGATCGAGTCTCACGGAGGCGCCGCGCTCCTTTACCCCCTGATCGAGATCGCCGCGCCGACAGATGGGGACGCGCTGCGCCGCGCCGCAGCGCAGGATGTTGACGCCCTGGTGTTCACGAGCGCCAACGGTGTACGGGCCTATCTTGCGGGCCGCGCGGCGGGTACGGGTACGGGGGAACTGTGTCCACCCGCAATCTGCGTGGGCAGCCAAACGGCTGCCGCCGCAAAAGCTGCCGGGATCACCGTGCTTGCCACGCCGCGCTCGTTCGCGTCAGACCAATTGGCGCAGATTGTGCTGGACACCGGGCTGGCGAAACGACGCATACTGCTTGTCCGGGGGAATCTGGCGGATAAACAACTGGTTCGGGCGCTCCGAGAACTTGACTGCGATGTCGTCGAGGTAGTCGGATATCGTACGACAGGGGCGCCTGAGGAGGCGCGGCGCCTCGTTGCGGACGCGCAGGCAGGGCGAGTTGATGTCCTGACCTTCGCGAGCGGTTCTGCGGTCACCGCGTTTGCCGAGACGCTCGGAGGCGCTTCATTGCCTGCGGGAGTGCTCGTCGCGTCGATCGGACCAAAGACAACCGCCGTGCTTTTGCAGCATGCCATCCGTACAGATGTAACGGCCGCGGCGGCGACCACCGATGATCTGGTCGCCGCGCTGCGGCAGCATATTCGCGCTCACAAACTGGATCACAATCTTTGAGGGGGATACACATATGGCGCCGTCCTTTGACCGCCATCGTCGCCTGCGCGGCCATGCCGGGCTACGCGACATGGTGCGCGAGTCACACGTTCGGGTTACGGATTTTATCTATCCGCTGTTTGTCACGCATGAACAGGGCAGGCATCCCGTTCTCTCCATGCCAGGAGTTGACCATCTGAGTCTGGACGAGCTGCGCCGCGAGACGCATACGCTCAGTGAACTCGGTATTCCGGCCATGATGATTTTTGGCATCCCGGCAGTGAAAGACGAGAGGAGTTCAGAGGCGTACGCCAAGGAGGGGATCGTGCAGCAGGCTGTCCGGGTCGTAAAGGCCGAAAACCCGCATATGTTGGTCTCGACGGACGTTTGTCTGTGTCAATACAACCCCGCAGGACACTGCGGCATCGTTCGGGGCGACCAGATCGTCAATGATGAGAGTCTGGAACTGATTGCCGCCACAGCGTTGTCCCACGTACAGGCCGGGGCGGATATGGTGGCGCCCTCCGACATGATGGACGGCCGCATTGCCGCCATCCGATCGGTGCTTGACGGCGCGGGATACGTGCAAACTCCCATTCTGTCCTATGCGGTCAAATATGCGTCAGCTTTTTATGGTCCATTTCGAGAGGCTGCGCATTCGGCGCCCGCGTTCGGCGACAGGCGGACTTATCAGATGGATCCCGCCAACGTGCGGGAAGCGCTGCGCGAAGCCCGGTCGGACGTGTCTGAAGGCGCGGATCTATTGATGGTCAAACCGGCCCTTGCCTACATGGACGTCATTCGGGCCATCAGAGAGGAATTTGACCTGCCCCTGGCCGCCTACAACGTCAGCGGTGAATACGCCATGGTCAAAGCGGCTGCAGAGCGGGGCTGGATCGATGAACGGGCGATTGTGATGGAGCTTCTCACGGGTTTGAAGCGGGCGGGCGCGGACGTGCTCATTACGTATTTTGCGAAAGATGCCGCGCGTTATTTGCGCGAATCGGTGTAAATGCACACAGGGAGGGCAACCACATGAGCGACAGTGCGGACAGGTCTTCAGAGCAGGCGTTCCTGCGCGCCAGACAGGCGATTCCTGGCGGAGTCAACAGCCCGGTTCGGGCGTTTCGGGCGGTGGGCGGCGCGCCGCGTTTCATCCGCAGCGGTCAGGGCGCCGTACTGACTGACATCGACGGACGCCATTACATCGATTATCTTCTTTCCTGGGGTCCGCTCATCGCCGGCCATGCGCACCCCGACGTCGTGGAGGCGCTGACGAAACAGGCGGTGCTGGGCACCAGTTTCGGGGCTCCCACAGAGCTTGAAACAGAATTGGCGGAAGAGATCAAGCGGGCGTATCCGTCCATCGAACTCGTCAGAATGGTCAATTCAGGCACTGAAGCGACTATGAGTGCGTTGCGCCTGGCCCGTGGATTTACCGGCCGTTCCAGAATCGTCAAATTTGCCGGTTGTTATCACGGTCACGCGGACAGCCTGCTCATTCGCGCGGGATCCGGCGTGGCGACGCTGAGTCTTCCGGACTCGCCGGGTGTGCCGGAAGCCGTGGCGGAACTGACGTTGACGGTCCCCTACAACGATATTGACAGTCTCCGACTCGTGTTTGAGCGGTATGGGGAACAGATTGCCGCAGTGATTGTTGAACCCGTCGCGGGCAATATGGGGCTGGTTCTGCCCCAGGGTGGATTTTTGCAGGCAGTGCGCGACATCACGCGGGCGTATGACGCCCTGCTCATCTTTGACGAAGTGATGACCGGGTTTCGCGTGAGTTACGGCGGCGCACAGGAATTGTACGGCATCACGCCGGATTTGACCACGCTTGGCAAGGTGATCGGCGGAGGGCTGCCTGTAGGGGCTTACGGGGGGCGCGGGGATATTATGGCTATGGTGGCGCCGCTTGGTCCCGTCTATCAGGCTGGCACCCTGTCGGGAAACCCGCTCGCGATGGCGGCCGGTCTGGCCACGATCCGGCTGTTGCAGCGCGAGGGTACGTATGACCGTCTGACACATGTCGCAAAGACGCTTGCGAACGCGTTTCTGGAAGCCGGGCAGCGCGTCGGGATTCCTGTACAGGCAGCCGCGGTCGGCAGTATGTTTGGCGTTTTTTTCGCGGAACATCCTGTGATCGATTATGAGTCCGCGAAACTCGCCGATGCTTCGCGTTACCGCGCTTATTTTCACGGTATGATGGAACGCGGCGTCTACCTGGCTCCTTCTCAGCTCGAGGCCGGATTCGTATCAACAGTTCACTCTGACCGGCATCTTGCTGATACGGTGGAGGCTATGCATAGTGTGATCGCAGAGATGCAAACTCAGTAGTTGACCATCCCAAGAATGACCGACGCTGAACGGAATTGCGTATACTGCCGCAATGCGGTCTGGCTGTTGAAGGTGAACCAACAAGGATAGGGCGACAAGAGGGGGAATGTGGGAAGTGGATCCGAGGCGTCGCAATCTGGTGCTTGGTTCCCTGCTGATCGCGATGTTTCTGTCGGCCATGGAGGGCACGATTGTAGCTACCGCGATGCCGACGATTATCGGCGACCTCGGGGGCTTCGCGCTCTTTGCTTGGGTATTTTCGCTGTTTCTCCTGGCGCAGGTCGCGACGATTCCGATTTATGGGCGACTATCGGACGTGATCGGTCGCAAACGGGTGTTTGCCATCGGCGTCATTATATTTCTGGCAGGCAGTTTTTTGTGCGGCGCGTCGAAGTCAATGGTCTTTCTCATCCTTGCGCGCGTCATTCAGGGAATCGGCGCTGGAGCCGTGTTACCGGTTGCGTCAACAATTGTCGGCGATATCTATAGTCTGCAGGAGCGGGCTAAAGTGCAGGGGTATATCAGCAGCGCCTGGGCGCTCGCTTCCGTGGCGGGTCCGACGCTGGGCGGATTGATTGTGCAGACGATAGGATGGGCGTGGATTTTTTAGATAAACATACCTATAGGATTGCTTGCCCTGATGGGCGTGTGGGTGTTCCATCAGGAGACATTGACGAAAAAGAAACACTCGATCGATTGGTTGGGATCTCTCACTCTGGTGATCGGAACGTCATCGCTCATCCTCGCATTGGTGCAGGGCGGCGTGGTCTGGGCCTGGAGTTCCCCGCAAAGTTACCTGTCGTTTGGGGGGTTCGCGGTATTTGCGGCGCTGTTCATCTGGCGCGAGTCACGCGCGAAAGAACCGATTCTTCCCCTTGATCTGATGAGGCGGCGAAGCATCGCGGCAGCCAATCTGATCGCTCTTGTCGCGGGAGGCATCACGTATGGCATAACTTCGTTTACGCCCACGTTCGCTCAGGGTGTCCTTGGCGCCAGTTCGATTGCAGCGGGCCTGATCATTGCCACGCTGTCCATCGGGTGGCCTGTCGCCGCTACTCTGTCCGGTCCGGTCATCATTCGTCGCGGCTATCGGTTTACCGGTCTGGTAAGCCTCTTTATTACACTTGCGGCCACACTTCTGTTTGCCCTCTTGCTGAAGCCAGGCGTCAACCCCTGGGCGTTGGCAGGAGTTACGACGATTTTTGGTTTTGGCCTGGGGGGCGCGACGACAACATCGCTGCTCGCCGTGCAAACGGTCGTATCCTATGCACAGCGCGGCGTTTCGACTGGCGCGAATATGTTTGCCCGTACACTGGGCAGTACGCTGTGGGTTGCCATCCTGGGCAGCGTGATGAACGGCGTCATTGTGAACCGCCTCGCTAGTCTGCACAGAGTACTCGGCAATACGCAAAAGTTCGGGCAGACACTGGATGTCACTAATGTGCTGCTTGACCCGGCGCAGCGGGCCCGGCTCGGGGCTGCGCAGTTGCGGGCGTTGACCCACACATTGGCTGCAGGGATCGATCACGCGTTTTGGTGGGTAGTTGCAACGGCGGCAATTGGTTTGGCGCTCGGACTCCTGATGCCAACAGGCGTTCCCACGGAAGCTGAAAGACAGGGTGACGCGGCGCGCACTTCCTCCACGCCCGCCTGAGCACGGCGCGGCCTCAAGACTGTTTCGACCCCCTTATGGCATCGTTCTGTCCATTTGCAACAATATGCCACGCTGAGAGTGAGAGACCCCCAGTCATAAGTGGGCCCATACTGACGTATGGTGTGGGAGAAGCATATGGCGGTAGGAGGGATTGCTTTGACAGATCGAGACAATCAGCAGGCCATTGAGCTATTTATTGATCAGCAGGTGTTTATCGACGTAGTTCGTGGCAATGAACAGGTGGATGAGTTTGCGGCGCACACGGAAGTGACCACGTTTGAACGGCGCGGAAGCGATCTCTATCTGGAAGGAAATATTTTGTTTACGGCTTATCTGGATGCCAGCGCGCAGCCTCCGGAGGCCAATCAGCAGGGATCTCCGCCGGATGGAACGCCGCGAGCGGATGTCGAACATCTGCAACACCGAATGCCATTTGATCTGTCGGTTCCGGTGGCGGCGCAGTCCGCTGGACTGTTCAGCGTTCAGGTGCAGGTGCCCGAAGCGACCGTGGACGTGCTTGGACCGGGCTGGTTGCATATTCGCGCGGTGTTGCGGGTGGAGGGATTGCCTCAAAATGGGGGCTATGCGGCGCATTGCGGCGCTCAGGAGGAGGTGGTTCCAGCCTTCCCGAACGGGTTGACAGGCGCCCCAGTATCCCCCTTTGCGGCCTACGGACAGCCAGCAGACGAACAATCTACAGAGGCGCAATCTAACGATGGACAGCCGAATCATAAGGGTGGATCGCAACCATTTGACTACAGCGATCTACTGGCTCCGTTTTCCGTGACGGAACCGTCAACGCCGCCTGCATGGGATACGTTTGCGCCCACTGGCCACTTTTCGGATCACCAGGACACGGAGCGACCTGCCCTTGAGGCGGGGTCCACTCGCGACGCGACATCTGAGGACGCTGACGATGTCGAGAGTTCCCTGTCCGAGTCCGGATGGAAGCAACAGTTGCAAGGGGCAGACCGGGCTCTGCACGGAGTCAACCATACTCCCTTCGAGACAATCGCGCCTGCCGATGCCGAAAACGCGAAAGAGGCAACGAAAGAGGCAACGAAAGAGGCAACGAAAGAGGCAGCGGAACACCGCTCCGGATCCGGTTTCCACCCGTTTCGGACGGGACAGCCGCCTCGTCCAGAAGCCGCTCCTGAATTCAGCGCTGCAAGGACATTTGCGGACGGCGATGGATCAGGTGACGAAAGCCCCCACCTGTCCTATCATTTCGAACACACTCAGCTGGACGGAGCAGAATCGCCAGGCGGGCCAAACACGCCGGACACGCCGGACACGCCAGGGTCGAGCGTGCAGGGATTGGCCGACGGATCATTACATACCGACGCCGGCGCGTCTCCGCGCGCCGAATGGATGGATGACATGATCCCAGCGATGCCTTTTTCCGGAGATCCGCTGCGCGCGGAGTCGCCCGATCCGCAATCGACGACACCGATCCCGCCGGAAGTCGAACGGTCAGCACCTCCCGCAGAGGTCGAGGACACCCATAGGGACGCCAGCGAGATTGCGGCGCATGCGTCCGTACAGACTCATCAGGAGGTCGTCGAAACTGTTGATCCAGCGGCCATGCAGATGTCGTATGCCGCCGTTCCCGAGGAAGCGGTTGCGTTGACCGCCGCGGAGTGGTTTTGGAAGACCATGAACGTGCCGACTGGGGAAACGTCATTTACGATGAAATTTCGCATCGTACAGGTTACGGAGACAGTTGAAGACATCGCCAATTACTACAACGTTAGCGTCGCGGAACTGTTGCGGGCGAACGAAATGACTATGGATGCTTCCATCGAAGGCTCTTTGCTCTATATCCCTGTTATGCATTCCTGAAATGCGGCCAGTTGATGCACGTACAGGCGCTTTATGAAGTGGGAGGGGAGCGATTGGCGCAGGACAGCATTCTCCATGGCGTGATGACAAATTACGCGTTTCGGGTGTACGACTGGAAATGGCTCAATGCACAGTCTTGCGCCCTGAACACGAGCGCTGGGGCCAAGATCTTACGGTTGGACCGCGACGCGCGTCTGGTGGCCGCACGGGGCCAACTGCTCGACGAACTCGCGGCGGCGCGATTTCGCAGGACGCCGCGGCATATCCGCACCATATACGGCGATGCTCATGTGCTTGAGCGAGGCTACGTGTGCACCGTGAGCGATGACATGAAAAACGCCGCGTTGTCCCGGACCAGAGACGATGTGGCGGCCGCGGCTGACAATCTTGGATGCTTGCACGCGGCTCTGTCTGAGGTAACTTGCCAGCACCTCTTTCCTGAACCGGGAGCGCGCGTCAGCGAGATGATAGGCAGCGCTCTCGCTTCTCTGGATGACGGGCGGGTTCTGTGCCGCAACGCGTCGTCGCCGTTTTCGGATCTGCTGTGCGCCAATATCGACAAAGTTCAGCACAAGGCGTATCTGGCACAGTCGCTGATGGACTCGGCGGGACTCGACGCTCGGGAACGTTCTGGTCAGTCGAACCACTCACTGTCCTTCGGGGCGTACGGGTTAGACAGGCTCGCCTGGACGCGGTGGAACCGTGTCGCGACTCTTGATTTTGGCGATCTCAGACGCGCGGATTCAGAGTGGGATCTGTACACGTTCTGTCGCGAACTGTATGTAAAAGGGATGAATGATTGGATCCCGGAGGCGCTCTCTGTCTATGGGGAACGGATGGGCCCGTCGGAGGACAGGAATCGTCGCGCCATGGCTTACGCCGCGTTTCCTTTCGCCGTGTCAGGACTTGTCGGGGAATATCAGCGCAGTCGGCAAAAGGAGCATCCTGGCTGGAGTGCTGCGCTCTACGAAGCGTTGACGCTTGACGGCGGGGCCGGGCGGGAGTGATGTGACTTGGAAGCGGAGCCGAACTGGCAGGAACTCTGTCACCTTGTGGGCATAGAGCCGGAGCTTCTGAATGAGTACGAGCTGAGGCCGCGGCGTATCGAACAGTTGGGTAATGCGATTCGCGTTACAGCGGATGGCGCAACTGTATACATCAAACGGATGCGCGAAGGGTATCCGGATTTCGCCGCCGTACACCAACTGACGGAACGGTTGGCCAGGCAGGGTGTGCGAGTGCCCCGAATGCTGCCAAACAAATACGGCGATCCGTACGTCCGCTGCGAAACGGGTGATGTTTGTGTTCTGCCGCGGATTTCCGGACGGGCGGTGCAGTTGGGCGATGAGGCCGAGTTCGTGGAGGCGGCGCGCGCTCTTGGCGCATGGCATAGGCACGCGGCGGCGGAACCGGGACTTTTCGCGCAACCCTTGCGAGCCGACCTGGCTTATTGGTGGGGGTTAGCCAGGGTGAAGTTGAACAGTTATCGCGAATGTGCTTTGGATCGTCCGCAGGCGACTGAACTCGATGAATTGTTTCTGGTGCAACGCGAGGATATCGACAGGCAGATCGCGCGAGCATTGGCGTATTTGCCGCTGGCAAACTATCGTACGCTGTGCGAACGGGCCTGGGAACGGGGAGAACTGTGTCACGGCAACGTGGTCCGGCAAAATCTGCTGCATGCAAGAGAAGGCGTGTACGTGCTGGACCATAGCCATGTCTACGAGGCGCCGCAGGTCCTCGATCTGGCGAGTTATGTACAGCGATACGCCGCCAGATTTGATTGGGACCGCAACGTGAGTGAAAAGGCTTTGGCCGCCTATCAGCAGGAACGCCCATTGTTTGACGCGGAGCGGGTCGTTCTGGCAGTTTTGTTCGCGTATCCTGCGGGCGTGCTTCGCATTCTTGAATATTATTATGAACAGCGGCGGGACTGGGATGAAGAAGATTTTGTGGATGCCTTTGAAGAAGCGTGTGAATGGGATCAGGCTCGGGTACAGTTCTATGAATCGGCGTTTGGCGACGTGCTGCCCCTATTGGACGATGGTGACATGGGCGCTGATGCATTGGTCCTGCCCTCATCGTTCGCACAAACGGCAGGGCGCTCGTTCTCAATGCCCAGTGATGAGGGGGATGACGATCCTGCGCCATTTCGCCGGGAGCGACGTTCGTCCAACACGGACCTCCCTGAAACGGCGCCGAGTGTCGATCCTGCGGCGCGATTGCGGCAGGAACGCAGAAACGGACTGTGGCGTCCCTCAGTGTAGTTGATTGTCCTGTAATGATCAGGGTGCGCCCAGGAAAAACGTGACGAGCACTATCACGAGTCCAGCCAGAATCATGAGGTTGATGATGGACGGGAAAAACAGCATCTGGAGCATCGTCAAAAAAATGCATCCGAGCAGGATGATTTTTGCGAAACGCGCGAGAGCGTAGAAGAAATTTGGCATAGCGAGGCCCCCATGGCCAGCGCGCGGTCGTCCTCACGGATAGAACGCCGCCTGTACCTGGCATACACCAGAATATGCGCGGCTATACTGGATTGTGAGTTGCCGAAAAATCATGCGTGCGGTGCGCAGTATGGATCGAATGATCGAATGGGCTGACGTTTGTGGAATTTGGCTCTCGTGGTATGATGGATGGGAACAATATGGACATGCTGCCAGCGAGGGCGGCAGCCGCTAGAAATGGGTGAGCGTGTGGCGGGTAAGGGAGAACAGAGGGAGAGCAGGAGTCCAGTGAGGATGGCGCCGCCGCCAGCGGGCTGGCGTTTTCGCGTGATCGGCTATACCGGTCTGGTTATGGGCGCGATCGGAGGCGTCATCGGCTGGCGCACAGGTGGACCTGTGGCCGGTAGCCTCAGCATGGGCATTGGCTTACCCATGATCATGGCCCCGTATTTCGTGGTGCCGCGGACTAAGACAAAGCGGATCTGGCAGGGCGTTGCGACAGGGCTGATCAGTGGTCTGGCCGCGGCGGCGATCATGCTGATCTTTGCAACGAGTCGCTTCTTGCCCGCGTGGCAGGCGCTGATCGCGACCTATGCCGAATATGTCGTCGCTGTGTTTGGCATTTCGTGGCTGTCCGTCATGCTGTCGGACTGGGCAGAGAAGCGCCGCAAGAAGTATGAGGCGGACAAGAACAAGTCCAACAGTCCGGTGCAGACGCAGACGCGGTTTCCCAAGCGGCCTCGCATGCGGGCGGCAAATGCGCAGGAGACGGTGCGCCCCGCGCGCGTCCATCGCTACAATCGAAAGGACAAAAAGTGATGGACGGTCGAGCGGTGGGCGGTTTATAGGGGGAACCGGGCAGGACAGGCGGGTCCGGTTCTGACGTGGAGACCGAAGATCATGACAGGCGCGTGGTTTGACAGTTTTAGGTCGTCATCCGTATAATAGCGTAAATGGTCTCGAAGAAAAGAGTATATACAGACGGTCTGGGCAGGAGTACATGCGAGAGCGGTTCACAGAGAGAAGGGTCATGGCTGAAAACCCTTTGACAGGCGCGCATGGAACGTCGACCCCGCAACGCGCAGCGTTGCCATGCATGAGACTTCGCCGTGGGTGGCTCCCGTATCGCCCTTTGAGCGTTGCGCGCAGCCTTCGGGCCAAGCCGCGCAAAATGTAAGGTGGTACCGCGGAAGCTTGCCTTTCGTCCTTCTTGGGATGGGGGTTTTTTTGTTTTTGGGGAACGTAGAGAGATGGGGGTTGCCAGCGATGACGATCAGCGCAGAAGAAGGAACGGATCGACAGGAACGACTCGGAACCTACAATGCGGCGGAGATGGAAAAGCGCCTGTATGACTGGTGGGTAGAACGCGGATTTTTCACCGCCGACAGAAATTCGTCCAAAAAGCCGTACACCATTGTGATGCCCCCGCCAAACGTGACGGGTGTGCTGCACATCGGCCACGCGCTGGACAATACCATTCAGGACCTGCTGATTCGCATGAAGCGGATGCAGGGATACGATGCGTTGTGGGTGCCCGGGTCCGACCACGCCGGCATTGCGACGCAAACGCGCGTCGAGGCGCAACTCGCCAAAGAAGAAGGCAAGACGCGCCACGAACTTGGCCGCGCGGCCTTTGTGGAGCGCGTGTGGTCGTGGAAGGAGCAGTACGCGGATGTGATTCGTTCGCAGATTCGCCGGCTGGGCGCGTCCTGCGACTGGTCGCGCGAGCGCTTTACCATGGATCCGGGGTTGTCGCGCGCCGTGCGCGAAGTATTTGTAAGTCTCTATGAGAGAGAACTCATCTATCGCGGCAAGTACATCATCAATTGGTGTCCGCGGTGCGAGACGGCGCTGTCAGACATCGAGGTGGAGCACGAGGATACAGAGGGCGCGCTGTATCACATTTCGTATCCATTTGTGGACGGATCAGGATCGTTGACAGTGGCGACGACGCGACCTGAGACGATGTTTGGCGATGTGGCGGTGGCGGTCAATCCTAATGACGAACGGTATCGGCCTGTTGTGGGGAAACTCCTTCGACTGCCGCTCACTGCTCGCGAAATCCCGGTGATTGCCGACGAATACGTGGATCCCGAATTCGGAACGGGCGCAGTGAAAATCACTCCGGCGCATGACCCCAACGACTTTGAAGTAGGGTTTCGCCATAAGCTGGCGGCGATCAACGTTATGGACCAGGACGGCAAGCTCAATGAGCAGGCTGGCGCATTTGCCGGGCTTGACCGGTTTGCGGCGCGCAAGAAGATCGTAGAAGATCTGACTGCGACAGGTCTTCTCACGAAGTCCGCGCACAGTCACTCAGTGGGGCACTGCGAACGCTGCGGCACAGTGGTGGAACCATGGCTGAGCACGCAGTGGTTTGTGCGTATGCAACCATTGGCTGAACCGGCAAAGGAAGTGGTGGAAAGCGGCGCGGTTCGCTTTGTGCCGGATCGTTTTGCCAAGACCTACGGCTACTGGCTTGACAACATTCGCGACTGGTGCATCTCTCGCCAGTTGTGGTGGGGGCATCGAATTCCAGCCTTTTATTGCGCTCTGTGTGGAGAAACAACGGTGTCGCGCACAGATGTGACGGTTTGCCCGCAGTGCGGCGGCGCGGTGACCCAGGACGAGGACGTGCTTGACACCTGGTTCTCGTCCGCGCTGTGGCCGTTTTCCACCATGGGCTGGCCGGACGAGGAGGGCGACTTTGCGCGCTATTTTCCGACGCAGGTGCTGTCGACCGGGTTTGACATTATCTACTTCTGGGTTGCGCGGATGATCTTCACCTCACTCGCCTTTACGGATCAGGCCCCGTTTCAGGATGTTTTGATGCACGGGTTGGTAAGAGACGATCAGGGCCGCAAATTTTCAAAGAGCCTTGGCAACGGCGTCGATCCGATGGAAGTCATCGATTCCTACAGCGCGGACGCGCTCCGGTTCATGCTCGTGACGGGAGCCGCGCTGGGTCAGGACATGCGGTTTTACACCGAGCGGGTGGAACAGGCGCAGGCGCTGGTGACGAAGATCTGGAATGCCTCTCGGTTTGTGCTCATGAATATGGCGCCAGGTGTCAAGAGCGCGCTTCCGGACAAGGCGCAACAGAGTCTCGCTGACCGCTACATCGTTCACCGGCTTGCACAGACTGTCGAGCAGGCGACGCGTGAACTGGAGGCCTATCAGTTCGCCGAAGCGGGCAAACGAATCTATGAATTTTTCTGGAACGATCTGTGTGACTGGTATATTGAGCTGTCCAAGGTCTCCCTCTACGGAACGGATGAGAGAAGCAAAGAGCCCACGCGCCAGACTCTCTTGTTCGTGCTCGACCGGGCGCTGCGCCTGCTTCACCCGTTCATGCCCTTTGTCACGGAGGAGATTTGGCAGGCGCTTCCGCATGACGGCGAAACCATCATGCGGGCGGCGTGGCCGGACGTGGCGGACATGGTCATTGACGACGGGGCGTTCGCCAATATGTCGCTCGTCATGGACGTGATTCGCGCCATTCGCGCGCTTCGCCAGGAGCAGAACATACCGCTGGGCAAAAAGGCCGCGCTCACCCTGCGACCAAGTGCTTCTTGTCAGGACGTTTTACAGGTTGCGGCGCCCTATATTGAACGATTGTGCAATCCGTCGGCACTGGTGATTGACCAAAACGCCGCACCGCCTGCCGAGCGCGCGACCAGCGTTCTGACAGACGTGGAAATCTGGCTGTCTCTGGAGGGGCTGGTGGACACCGAGGCCGAACGCCAGCGGCTCGATGAGGAACTGCGCCGCCTTGATTTCGAAGTGGAACGATTGGTGGGCAGGCTCGCCAATGACTCGTTTGTCGCCAGGGCGCCACAAGCCGTCGTGGACAAAGAGCGGGAGAAACTGTTAGGATACGAGGCGCGGCGGGCGAAAGTCAGGAACGAACTGAAGCGTGTCGCGACAGTGTCAAGTGGACAAGGCGCAGAATAGGATGATGTATGGTCATGAGCCCATTACGCGACGCCAATGATGCGCTGACGTACATTGAATCCCGACACAGATTCGGTATAAAACCGGGACTAGAACGAACTGCGGCGCTGCTTGAGAGGCTGGGTCAGCCGGAGCGCGACCTGCGTTTCATCCACGTGGCGGGCACCAACGGCAAAGGCTCGACATGCGCGTATCTGGCGACGGTCCTGCAGGCGGCGGGGTTTAGGGTGGGGCTTTATACGTCGCCCAGCCTGCTGTCATTTTCAGAGCGCATCGCAGTAAACGGCGCGCCCATTGACGCGAGTGACCTGTGGCGCTGCGCGGGTCAGGTGAAAGACGCGGCCGACCCGCTCGGGGATACGGAACTGGATCCGACCGAATTTGAAATTGCCACTGCCATTGCGTTTTTACACTTTGCATCCCGGCAGTGCGAGGTCGTCGTTCTGGAAACGGGGTTGGGCGGTCGGTACGACGCGACGAATGTCGTGACGCCGGAACTATCGGTCATTACCAATGTAGATTTGGATCATACGGCGATCCTGGGCTCGCAGTTGGCGCAGATCGCGCGCGACAAGGCTGGCGTCATCAAACCAGGCCGTCCTGTGGTGACAGCGGCGCAAGGCGCCGCGCTGCTGGAGATTGAAGAGGCGGCAACGGCTGCCTCCAGCGCGGTGTTTCGCTTCGGGCGCGAGTTTACCGCAGCGAGCGAGGGCGCAGGATCACTGGAGGGGCACACTTTTTCCTATTTTGGGGTATACCAAGATTTGTTGGGTTTGCGCACTCGGATGCTTGGACTCCATCAAGTGGAGAACGCGGCGGTTGCGCTTTGCGCGCTCGAACTGCTGGCGCGGCGCGGTTTTGGACCTGCGGTGAAAGAGGCGATGCGAGAAGGCGTCGCGCGCGCTCACTGGCCGGGGCGTATGGAGGTTCTGTCGGGGGACCCCATGGTACTGCTCGATGGCGCCCACAACCCGGCGGGCGCGCGAGCGTTGGCGGCGGCGCTGCACCCATTGGCGCCGCTGGGATGGCTGTTTGTCGTGGGCGTCTTCGCTGACAAGGACATCGGCGGCATTCTAGCCGCAGTCGCAGGGCTTGCCGGCGCGGTGATTGTCACGCAGCCGCGCGCGGTTCGCGCCGCAGCTGCCGCTTCGGTCGCGCAGCAGGTCCGGGCGCAGGTCGCAGAACGCGTGCCTGTGTGGATTGTTCCCGATGTGGCAGAAGCGCTCGACAGCGCGCTGGCTGTTCAGATGAGCGCCGGGTATGCCGGCGTGTGTGTGCTGGGATCGCTGTCCACAGTGAGTGAGGCGCGGCAGGCGTGGACGATGCGGACCTGAGTTTTGAAAAAGGCAAATGCGAGAGGTGACGGAGCGGTGGCAGTTGAACGGCTAAGTGCAGAGGGCGCAATTCACGTCCATTTTATCGGTATCGGGGGCGCGGGTATGAGCGCTATCGCGAGCATTCTGCTTGACAAGGGATACAAGGTGACGGGTTCTGACGTCGCGTTGCATGAATACACGCGACGGCTGTCAGATCGGGGCGCCCATGTCTTTGTCGGTCACGATGAAACACACATCGAGGGCGCGGATTTCGTCGTGTACACCACAGCAGTAGCGGCCGATAATGTCGAACTGACGGCGGCGCGAGCTCTGCATATACCGGTGCTCCACCGCTCGGAAATGCTGGCTGAACTTATGAAACAAGGTCACGGCGTCGCCGTGGCGGGCGCGCACGGCAAGACGACGACGACGTCGATGGTGGCGTGGATTCTGGAGCGCGCTGGATTTGATCCGACGTTTCTGATCGGCGGTGTGGTCGCCAATCTTGATACCGGCGCCAAAGCGGGGAAGGGTCAATACGTGGTGGCTGAAGCGGATGAGAGTGATGGATCATTTCTCAATTATGAGCCGACCATCGCGATTGTGACGAACATTGAAGCCGACCATCTGGAGCACTATGACGGCAGTTTTGACAACCTGAAGACTGCCTATCGTCGCTTCATCCAGCGGATTCCAGAGCATGGGGTGTTGATCACAAGCGGAGATGATCGCAACGTTCAGGAACTGCTGCCAGACGTACGCTGTCGAGTCGTCACCTATTCCGTGCAGGGGCTCGCGACGGACCTGTCTGCGCGCGACATCGAGTTTGTCGGTCGCGGAACGCGGTCAGACGTGTACTGGCATGGTGAACGACTTGGTTCGCTCACCTTGAATGTTCCAGGCGCTCATAATGTGGGCAATGCGCTGGCGGCCATCGGCGTGGCCCTTGATATCGGGATTCCGTTCGCGACAGCCGTCGGCGCATTGGTGGAATTTCGGGGCGCATTACGCCGATTTCAGGTGCTCTTTGACGGGAACGACCTGATGGTGGTCGATGACTACGCTCATCATCCGACTGAGATCAGCGCAATGATCCGCGCCGCCAAAGCGACTGGGAAACGCGTAGTGGCGGTGTTTCAACCCCAGCGCTACACGCGGACGTTTCATTTGTTCGACGACTTCACCCGTGCGTTTGCAGAGGCCGATGATGTTGTCATTGCTGACATTTACTCGCCAGCCGGAGAACAGCCCATCGAGGGCGTAAGCGCCGCGAGACTGGTCGAGGGAATCCGTGCAAACAGCCATGCGCAGGCCAAGTATTGCCCGCGCCATGAAGATGTCGTCTCTTACTTGAAGGAGCATGTCAGACCAGGCGACCTGGTCATGACGATGGGTGCGGGAGACATCTGGAAGGCAGGCAAGGAGCTCGCGGCCTGGCTGTCGACGCGCTAGAAAGCTGTCGTTGGGGAACCGGACTGTGTCGCTGTGCGCATTGGCTGGCTTCATGCCGACCGGAAGGGTTTTACCCATATTTGTCGAATATCTTGTCGACAGAGTGAACTCGGTGCGCAGAGAATGCAGGGGGCGGTGGCACGTGGATGGCGCGCAGGCGCATTGGCGATCTGCTCTTTGAAGCAGGATTATTGACAACCGAACAGTTGGAAGCGGCTCTTGAGATCCAGAAACGCACCAGGGAACGGTTGGGCGACATCCTCATCGACCGTGGGTTTATTACCGAGAAACAACTGATTGAAGTGCTCGAGTTTCAACTTGGCATACCTCACGTGAGCCTGGCCAGGCAAAAATTGGATCCCGCCATCCTGGCGCTGGTGCCGGAAGCGCTGGCTTCGCGCTACCTGGTGCTGCCGCTGCGTAAGGAACGCAACAAACTGATCGTTGCGATGGCCGATCCGCTTGATTATTATGCGATTGACGACCTAAGGATGTCCACCGGCTTTCAGATCGAACCTGCCATTGCCGCCAAAGATGAGATCCGTCTGTTTATCGAGCGCGTCTACTCCATGAAGGGTTCGCTCGAAGTGGCTGTTCAGGCGGCTGGCGCCGCGGATCAGCAGGAGATTGCGGAACCTGAACTGGTGAACGATGATTCGCCGGTTGTGCGGCTGGTTAACCAGATCCTTGCCCAGAGTGTCAAACTGCGGGCGAGTGACGTGCACTTTGATCCTGCCGCAGATGGGTTTCGCGTTCGCTTGCGCATAGACGGCACCATGCGCACGGAGCAGACACTGCCAAAGCACATGCAAAGCGTGGTTTCCGCGCGCCTGAAGATCATGGCGAATCTGAATATTGCCGAACATCGTCTGCCCCAGGACGGGCGCTTTCGGTTTAGTCCTTCGGGTCGCGATGTCGATGTGCGGATGGCGACGCTGCCAACCGTTCACGGGGAGAAGATCGTATTAAGGATTCTCGACCAGTCAATCGGCGTGCAAAAGATCGATCAACTCGGCTTCACAAAAGATAATCTGCAGATGTTTCGCAATATGCTGGCGGCGCAAAATGGTCTCCTGTTAATCACCGGACCTACGGGCAGCGGCAAGACGTCGACACTGTACGCGGGTCTTGGTGAGCGCAGCACGCCAGAGGTGAACGTTATCGCGATTGAAGACCCCGTCGAATATCAGTTGGCGGGCGTCAATCAGGTGCCGGTCAATGTAGGCACGGGTCTCACATTTGCCAAGGGTCTTCGCTCGATTTTACGTCAGGATCCCGACGTGATCATGGTGGGTGAAATCCGCGACCAGGAGACTGCCGAGATTGCGACTCGCGCGGCTCTGACGGGGCATCTCGTGCTGTCGACACTGCACACAAACGACGCCGTGGCCACGATTGCCAGACTGGTGGACATGGGAATTGAACCATTTCTGGTCGCCTCTTCGCTCATTGGGGTCATCGCCCAAAGACTTGTGCGAACGGTCTGTTCGGAGTGCAGGCACACCTACTTTCCTGTGCCGGTGGAGCAGGAACTTCTGGCTGCCCATGGTGTCACTGGCAGTCACTTCACGGCAGGAAGAGGCTGTTCCGTGTGCGGCGGCACGGGCTACAGAGGGCGCGTCGCCATTCATGAGATATTGCGCATGGACGACCACGTTCGCCAGTTGATTCTTCACGGAGCTACGGAGAATGAGATTCGCGAGCACGTGGCACAGTCGGGATTTCGAACACTGATGCGCGACGGACTGCAAAAAGCGGGCGATGGCCGGACGAGCCTCGCGGAAGTCATCCGGGTCGCTTCGCGCGATTCCTAGGGAACCTGTGAAAAAGTCCGGGTGGAGGGCGCGGGATAAAATCTTCGCGCGGGCGCGTGTCGGAGCGGCCGCCGTCCACGCGGCCAATTTGGAAGATCAGTCGGGGGATGGCGCAGTGACAATCATTGAACTGTTGAAAGAGGCAGCGAAAAGACAGGCTTCCGACTTACATATCACTGTGGGATCGGCTCCCATATTTCGGATTACCGGGGTGCTTTGCCCGGATGACTCGCAACGGCTGTCCGCCGCCGATACGCAGCAGATGGCCCAGGACCTGCTGACCTCCGAGCAATGGGCGACGCTCGTGCAAAGGGGCGAAATCGATCTTTCCTACAGCCTTCCCGGCGTCTCACGCTTTCGGGTGAATGTGTTTCGGCAACGGGGTTGTTACAGTCTGGCAGTGCGGATTGTTCCCACGAGTATTCCTGAGTTTTCGTCGCTTGGGCTGCCTCAATTTGTGCGGTCATTTGCTGATAAGCAACAGGGGCTGTTGTTGGTGACAGGCCCAACGGGGAGCGGCAAATCGACCACTCTGGCCGCACTGATCGGGTACATCAACCAAACCCAGAAGCGACATATCATCACCCTGGAGGACCCGATCGAGTATTTGCACAAGCACGGCGAATCGGTCATCGATCAGCGCGAGATCGGCATCGACACGCAGTCCTTTGCAAACGGTCTGCGCGCCGCGCTCAGGCAGGATCCCGACGTGTTGCTCGTCGGAGAGATGCGTGACCTGGAAACGATCGCGACCGCCATCTCGGCGGCGGAGACCGGCCACCTCGTCTTCGCGACGCTGCACACGCCGGACGCGCCGCAATCGATTGACCGCATGATCGACGTATTTCCGACCGGTCAACAACAGCAGGTGAGGATCCAACTGGCGAGTGTGTTGCTGGGCATCGTATCGCAGCGACTGTTGCCGACCGTAGACGGGCGAACGCGCGTGGCGGCGGCGGAAGTTCTCGTAAACACGCCCGCTGTGGCAAATCTGATCCGTTCGGAGAAGGTGCATCAGATTCGAACGGCCATGCAAACGGGCAAGGTGCACGGCATGCAGACGATGGAGATGGGATTGCGCGATCTGGCGGCGGCCAATCGCATCAGCGACGCGCAGTATCGGCAGTTTGCGGCCGAGTGGGGAGCGGCGGTGCTGATCTAGGACTCGCGCGCAGGGGGTGGCAATATGCCAAAGTTTCACTATCAGGCGCTCAATCGGTCAGGTAAACGCCTTCGCGGAATGGTCAAGGTGTTTGATGAAGCTACCGCGACCTCTCTCCTGCGTGAACAGGGCCTTTACGTACTGAAACTCAAGCAGCAGAGCGATGACGTATGGTGGAAACGGGAGATCTACTTCGGCAGAAAAGTGTCGCCCGAAGAGTTTGCCGTGTTCTGTCGCCAACTGGCCACGTTGATTCGGGCTGGCGTGACGATTCTTGAGAGTGTCCACATTATGGCTGAACAGGCGGAGTCAAAACCGCTGCGCAAGACCTTGAGTCAGGTCGCGCAAAGCATCTCGCAAGGTCGCCAACTGTCCGACGCTGTGGCGGAGACGCCAGATATCTTTCCAACCATTTTTGTCAATATGGTGCACGCGGGGGAAGTCGCCGGCAATCTGGACGACGTCCTCGACCGCATGGCGAGATACTTTGAGAAGTCTTACTATCTGCGGGAGAAAGTGAAATCCGCCTTGGCCTATCCGCTGATCGTCGGAACAGTGTCCATATTTGTTACGGTGTTTATGCTGGTTAAAATCGTGCCTACGTTTGTGGGTATATTTGCCTCCTACCACGCGCAGTTGCCGCTGCCGACACGCATCGTGCTTGGAGTGAGCAACATCCTTTCTCATTACTGGTGGATGATATCAACGCTCATTATCGCGCTGATCATTGGCAATATGGCGCTGAATCGGCGCCGCGCATGGGTGCGCTTCAAAGACCGACTGCGCCTGCGGCTTCCGATATTCGGCGTCCTCGTCCAAAAGTCAGTGGTGGCGCGGATGGCTCGCACCATGAGTTCGCTGTTCGCCAGCGCCGTACCGATTGTGCAGAGTCTGAAAATCGTGAGTGAGGTTGTGGGCAATACGGTGGTGGCGGATACCCTCATGGATTCCGTCGCAAGCCTGCAGGTCGGTCAGTCCCTGGCGGCTCCCATCGCCAAGAGTCGATTGTTTCCACCGCTGGTGGCTCATATGATCACAATCGGCGAGCAATCAGGTAATCTGGATTTCATGCTAGAAAAAATCGCAGACTTTTATGAGGCGGAGGTGGAAACCTACGCCGACCGTCTCAAATCGCTGTTGGAACCCGTCATGATCCTGGTTCTGGCCGCGATTGTGGGAACGATTGTGACGGCGGTGCTGCTGCCGTCGTTCAGCCTCATCTCTCATATGGGAGGGGCGTAGGAGGCAGTTTGAGCAGCGGAGAAGCGCCCCTGAAAGTGTCAGGAAATCAACAAAATATCCATTGCATTCGGTAGGATCTATCTGTATAATATTGAGAGAAATTGTAGGCTTGACGACAACATGAATCAGCAAGATTACTACGCGAGTCTGAATTTGCTAATACGTTTCTGAATTCAGCAATACAATGTAGAAGAATGGAGGGTTGCGAGCAAGTAACTTTCGGAAGTGATTGTATGCGCATTATTTCTGTTTTCGGGGTACTTATCTTTATCATCCAACTGGGGGAGTAACAGGTGTTTGCAAAATTGAAAAATATACGGGTTAAGTTGCCGAAGCGTCTGCAACTGGGTCTCAATCAGGAGCAGCGTGAAGAAGGCGTGACGCTGATTGAGTTGCTGGCCGTCGTGGTCATCTTGGGGATTATTTCGGCGATTGCGGTTCCTGCAGTCTCGAGTGCCATCAACAATGCGAAAGTGACAGCAACACTGAATGATGAAGGAACGTTACAGATCGCATTGCAACGGTACTACAATCAGTATGACATTTATCCGACCAGTCTCAGTATTCTTCTCACCTCCTCAAAAACCGTGGATGGTCAGACACATGGACCCTATGTGACTAACACGTTCCCGGAAAATGATGGTTTTGGTAATCCGATTTACTATGCTCAAGTCGATGGTGGCACAGGATACATCCTGCTGTCAGGCGATGGGCAGGTTCTAACTCCAACCAGCGGGAAATTAACGATTGGATCATCCTCCTATATTTATGCCGCTGGTGGTGCCGACAGCAAAGGATCTATTGCATCAGTTCCAACTACTGCAGCGCTCTCGGGTGAGATTTCGACAGCGGCCAGTGCTGCAACCTTTACTGACAACTAATCTGTGAGCCCGATGTACACAGTCCTGATCGCACTGTACGGCCTGATCTTCGGTTCCTTTTTCAATGTGGTTGGGTTGCGGGTACCGCAGGGGGAGTCAATCGTGGCTCCCCCCTCTCATTGTACGGCCTGCCAGCGACGTCTGCGGTGGTACGAGCTTGTGCCTGTCCTGTCCTGGCTTGTCCTTCGCGGACGCTGCAGAACCTGCCATGCCCGGGTATCGTTTCTGTACCCACTGATCGAACTTGGTACGGCGCTTTCCGTTACGGTTTTCTGGACGCGGTTTGGCTGGTCGGCTGAGTTTGTCGTGGGCGTTCTCGCGATCAGCGTGTTTGCAGTACTCTCAGCCGCAGACTTCGCGTATCATCGGATTCCGGACAAGATTCTGCTTCCCGGCATCGCGCTGCTCTTCGCATTTCGCCTGTGGTTTCACCCGCTGGGCGTTTGGTCGTATATCGGCGGGGCGATTTTGGGATATTGTTTACTGTACCTGATTGCGCTGGTGAGCCGCGGCGGGATGGGTTATGGAGATGTGAAGCTGTTTTTGTTCGTCGGGCTGCTGGTGGGTGTATGGGGAACGCTTCTCACCTTAGTGGCGGCGTCCTTCATCGGCACCGTGGTGGGGCTGTCCATGCGCGCCGCAGGTCGGTTGGCCCCGAAGCAGCACGTCGCGTTTGGCCCGGCGATCTGCTTGGCGGCACTTGCCGTATCGTCGTATGGAGACTACGCTATCCATGCGTACCTCCAACTGTTCCGATTGTGATTGGCAAGGAGATAGATGCATGAGGGCATTTAGCCTGACAAGGGATCATCATTCCCTTCCTTTGGGGCTGGCTATCGATGACAAAATGTTCATAGGTGAATTGAAACGGGTTGCCGGCTCTTATGAGTTGATGCAATGTGTCACCTTGCCATTGCCGTCGCTTGGGGGTGGCGATACATCAGCGCATGACGTTGCCGAGGCATGGTCGCACCACGTCGAGGAGTTGAAGCGCGCAGTCAGGAACCACGGCTGGAGAGGCCGGCAGGTGGCGCTTTCCCTGCCCGCAGAGCAGGTGATCTTACGCCACCTGTCCATGCCGCCGATGCCAAAAAGTAAGCTGAAGCTGGCGGTTCGAGCCGAACTGGCGACGAGTGCGCCGCTTCCTTTCGACGATCCCATTTACGATTTTGGCGTTGCCCAGGGCGCCTTCGGGATGAAGCAGGAACCGGGCGGCGATCTGGATATCGTCGTCGTCGCAGCTTCCCGGTCTGAGGTGGACTGGCGCGTTGATCTGGTACGTAGGGGAGGACTGCGTCCGATTCTGGTGGAACCGGGACTTCTGTCCGCGCAGCGGGCCGCGCTGTTTGCTCTCGATGTAGCGGAACTGCATGCGTTTGTCGTTTTGCGTGAAAATGGTGTTGAGTTTGGGGTGTTTGCCGGTCGCGACATCCTGTTTATGCGTCACGTGGCGATTCGGCCCGCCGATTATATTGTCTCGCGATTTACAACGGATACGGTTGAGGATGAACAGCCTACTGACGCGTTTGACCATCAGGCGTACGCCGTGGATCTGGGATATGAACTCGACCGTTCGATCAACTTCGTGCAGTACAATCTGCTGCAAGGCGGACAGTCCATCCCGTTGGTCTATGTCGTCTGTGGCTTTCGATTGAATGAGGACGCCATAGCGCATTTGAGCGGACGATTGGAACAGCAGGTGCTGGTCGCGGCAGCCGAGTTTGCAGCTGCCATGGAAGCGGATGATGAACTGACAGCAAGCGGGGTAAAACGGCGCAGTATGGACCTGGTGAATATCTCGATGGGATTATGTCTGTCGGGGGTGTCGCCGTGAAGATCAATCTCATGCCGCCTGACCCGCCTGTGGTTCGCGTCAGGGTCATCGCGTTCACGGTCATCGTTGGCGTGTTATCCGCCTGGTGCGTGTATCTCGGCGTCAACTATTATAGCGACATCTTATCCCTGAAATCCGTGCAAATGGCCCAGTCAGAGGCCCAGTTGACTTTGCAGAGCCTGCTTGCAAAGTCACAGCAGGCGCAACAGACGACGGGGTTGCAACAGTTGCTTCGGGAGGCGCGCGCCATCGCTGCCTCGGCGCCGACGCCCGAGGAGGACATTGGTTCCCTGTTAGCGACAGTGCCAGTCGGCGGGCAGTTGACCACAGTGTCATTTGCTAATGGACAGATGGCGGGAACTGTTGCCGTGCCCAATTACGATGTCGCGGCCCAGTTTGTCGGCAGACTGCAATCCGACAAAACGTTTACAAACGTGGTCGTGTCTTCGGTCACGGAGGGCGGCGGCGGACAGATCGCGCTGGCACAGTCGACACAGGCACAAGCACTGGCACAGGCTCAGATACTCGGATTGCTGCCACAATCGCCGAACCTGGCGAGTCAACCCGGAGTTGTGGTGACATTCACGATGACTGCTTCCGCTCCAGTGAACGGCAATGCCTTGCAGGGAGGGGCTCCTTGATGCTGGAGAGATGGCGCTGGTATAAACGCGAACTGATTGCAATTGGTTTACTGCTGATCTCGACGGTGGGACTGTACACGATCAATGTGCCGACGTTAAGTCAGTTGACACACTCGCAGTTGCAGTTGCAGAGCAATCAGTCGCAGATCGCCTCGTTGCAGATGACGCTTCGCCAAAAGCAGGCGTTCAACAAGAAGGAATTGCCGGTGTTGGGTCGGGCTGTGCCGAAGAGTCCGGATATTCCGGCCATTCTCGTCAGGACTTCAGCCTTGGCGCAAACGGCGGGCGTCGCGATTCAGGCATTTCAATTTGGGGCGACTTCATCCGCTGCCCTGGGTGCGCTGTCTTCATTTGCGATCACGCTCGACGTTCATGGAACGCGCGCGCATATTATGGACTTCCTCTATAAACTGGAACACGAGACCCGCCTCACGACAGTTCAATCAGTCAGTCTATCGGGTTCTGCGAACGCGCAGATTTCCACGTCGATTCTTTATACCGTATATTTTGAACCCCGGTAACGGTTCATCCGTCTGACTCGATGATTTCGTATCGCGCCTGGCAGCCTTTTTACACGTCCAAAGCCCATCCCGCAATCTGCGTTTGGTATGGTATGCTGGATTTGTCGGCGGAGCATGCGTCGGGTCTTCGAGTGCGATTGAGGTCGCCGCAGGGCGCAGAATTCAAAACATTCCGAGCAGGAATGGGATGCCGAACACTTTGATCGTAAAGCTGTCAAGAAGCGGTTGTGGGTGTAGGCACAAAGTGTTGGGTGGGTCATCTTGGGCGAGTAAGAGGTCGCTCTCGCGAAACGCTGACGAAGTGCACTAATCAGGGAACGCTATGACCAAAAAGGCCGAATGGGGGGAGTGCAGTGAGCAGGTCAATGAACGAAAAGCGTTACACCTACACCGATTATGTAACGTGGACGGGCGACGAGCGGTGGGAGTTGATCGATGGCGCGGCTCACCTGATGTCGCCAGGGCCAAATATGGATCATCAAGAAATTTTGGTGCAGCTTAGCGGACTTCTATGGACGGTATTGCGCGGGAAGCCCTGCACCCTGTATGTTGCTCCCACGGACGTAACGTTTGAAGATACGGAGGACACGCCGACGGTTGTCCAGCCTGATTTGTTTGTCATGTGCGGCGAATTTCGACACGGAGAACGCGTCATCGACGTTCCCGCACTCATTATTGAAATCCTGTCGCCTTCCACGGCCCGCAGGGACAGGGTGACGAAACGAGCGTTGTATGAGCGTGTCGGCGTGAAGGAATATTGGATTGTTGATGGGGCGAATGAAACCGTGGATGTATTGCGGTATGATGAAGAACAGCATTACGAAGGACCGCAAATCTTTGGGCGCGGCGATACGATTCAGAGCGTTGCATTGCCCGATGTGAGTGTCGAAGTGGAGTTGATTTTTGGGGAGAAAATAGAATGAAGCCAATGGACGCGAAGTATTTAGCGACAGTAGGTACATTTGGTGGACCTTATAGGAGTTGACGGGGTGCTCTTGGCGAAAGGAGGCTCGCGATGAAATGATGTGCAAAGGCGCTCACCCCATATGCTGTCGCCGCATGCGCTGCGACCAGCGTGGGGACACGTTGATTGAGGTCCTGGCTGCGATGACGATCCTGGCCATCATTATCATCCCATTCTCTATGCTTGGCGTGAACGTGTTTCAATGGCTCGCTGCCGATGCTCACCAGGGACAGGCCTTCACGTACGCCAGGGCTGGAATTCAGTATGTTCGGCAGTACGAACTGAACGCCTACTCGAAAAATGCGGCCTCATTCCCTGTGCCGGCGCCGAATCAGTCACTGTCCCCTGTAAGTGGCATTGCTTATACCGAGTCTATCGTTGCCGGCAGCCCAGCCTGGATTCCGGCGAAGTCGTCCATATCGTCAAAACTGGCGCTCCACTCATGGACAGTAACAGTATCGTGGGTAGAACCAGACACCGGAGTTACGCACTCTGTTTCCCTACAGACAGTGGTTGATCCGGTAATTTCGGGCTGAGGGCGCGCC
>JAJZEE010000136.1 GCA_021805735.1 Bacillota bacterium | reverse complement strand
TCCGATCTGCGATGTACCTTCTGTGAGAACTCTAGCACAACGCGATGAACAAAAATAGAGTTCTTGATCATCGCATGATGGCCGTTGCGTCATGCGCTAATTTTTGCCGCATCTTGGTAAGCCCTGACGACTTGCGCCGCAGAGAATCCCTCGCAAGCTTGCAACAAGCTGTTCCAATCGCGAAGTTCAGACTTAACTGCAGACAACGATTGAAGTATTAACTCTCGGATCTCGAGCTTACCCGGTTTCAGCACTTGAACAATCTCGTCAAATCGACGCCAAATGGCTTCGTCCAATTGATCGTCCAGATTCGTGGCAGCCACGAACAAGCCGGGTGAATCGAATTCATCCAGCAATTGCAAAAATGAATTTACCACCCGCTTTATCTCGCCCAGCTCTTGGTCTGATCTACGGGAGCGCGCCAGAGAATCGGCCTCATCCACAAATAACACACACGGTGTTTGTTGGGCCGAGTCGAAGATAGAACGTAAGTTTACGGCAGTTTCGCCAAGATACCAGGATACGACGGCATCAAAACGAACCTTAATAAGCGGAAGCCCTGTATTCCACGCCAGACGCTCTGCACCCATCGTCTTCCCGCAGCCGGGAGGTCCATACAATAGAATTTTCCTGCGTGGCTGAAAGCCGAACTTTGCTAATCTTTCTCGCGCCGCAAACTCCTTTTCGATTCGTTGGAACCGCGCCTCCGTATCGGGGGCCAATACCATATGATGTTTCAGTCTCTCAAAAGGAATGTGCATGGCCAATGGCGTCTGTGATCGTTTGCTCTTTGGAAACTCGGTGAGCCCCGCGCCCATCATGGGAACGACACGGGATGACGGCGCATGTGTAGTAGAAGCAGAGGACAGAATCGTATCCAACTCTTCGGATAAGGTCGTATGTTCCTTCTTGGATTCCTCGTCAATGATGATGCGCGCGACCTTGCGAACATCATCGTCGCTTCCAGAAGATATCGACCGAAACAAGCGTTTTAGCAAGGCCGAATTCATGAGTCGCCCATCCTTCTCCACAGCATCTTCCACGCCCTGTTCTTACAATCACCATACCCTAATCAAAACATCATTGCACCTTATAAATGTCTCATCTCCGAGTTGCTCATTCGACCGCTATAGCGTAACGGCCGCTTATCGTAACTTGCTTCTCTGTCATCATATTCTCGAGCACTGTCTCAATGATCGCTCGCGAGTCTTCACCCAATCGCTGTATTCCAAAGCTGCGTGCCACAGCGTTTGGCAACTGCTCAGGCTCCAGCCCCCGTGTGCTGAGAAGAACCAACTTAATAGCTGTACAGATCTCCTCCGGTGCGATGTGCTCCAGCTTGCGACTGACTGCCTCCGCTTGGCTGCGGTCGCGAATGGGGGGATCCGCCATGTCGGCGATCCACAGAAAATCCCCCCGACGGACAATCCCCCTCTTTGCCGCAACGCGGACTGCCAGATCCATGGCGCTTCGGATGCGGGCGCCAATCCGTCTCACACCCGCTGCGTTCGCTACGCGTCTATACACTTCTTCCACATGCACTGGACTTTCCACCCGTACAACTTCCAGAATCCATGCGGCCAGTTGCGCGCGCGGAACGGCATGCAGCTCTTGGCCCTGTAGTGACAGATGCAACTCTGCCTCCTTATAGGCTAAAGCCGAAGCTCCCTCCGTATCCGACGAGGAAAGATCGGTCTCACGCTTGTTTCCCGCTATGTGTACCATTTGCGGATGACTCCTACTCATCGTCGATGAATCCATGTCATCGGTCAGCGTCTCGTTCCCCGTTCCCTCAGGTCCGTCATTTGCTTCCAATGGCGCCGTATCAGGCGTATCCTCTTGTGCGCTTCCAGACGCCCTCTCTATTTCAATCGTCTCTATGACCCGCCGTAGTTCTCTCTCTGGATCACGGAACCAGTCGGTGCTCCAAATGCGACACAGTTTCCAGCCGAGCCCTTCCAGCACCTGCTGCCGTAACCTGTCGCGATCCCGTGCGGAGCGCGCCCGATGATACGTCGCTCCATCGCATTCGATACCGAGCAGATATCGCCCCGGCTGATCAGGGTCCACAACGGCCATATCGATCCAGAACCCACCCGAGCCCACCTGCGGCTCTACGCGGTACCCTTGACGGATCAATGCGTCTCGAACAGCCTCTTCAAACGGCGAATCCGCCTCTCGTCCGGATGGCACAGGGATAGCCATCTTACCTATTTTCGCATACTGCAAAAACGTCTTAAATGCCTGCACCCCTCGGGCTGACGTCTTACCGAGATCGATGTCGTCCGGAAGCAAGTTGGTAAACACCTCGCAGCGCAGTCTGGCTCGCGAGATGATGACGTTAAGCCTCCGTTCGCCGCCACTATTGTTGAGGGGACCGAAACTCATGGTCAAATGGCCATTTGCGTCTCTCCCATATCCGACGCTGATGAAAATGACGTCTCGTTCATCGCCTTGTACGTTTTCTAGATTTTTTACGAAAAATGAATTGCTGCCGCCTGCAGCGAAGAAATGCTCCGTGTCAGAACTCTTCCTTCGCAACGTCTCCAGTTCCGCCTGAATAGCATCCATCTGCGCGACGGAGAAGGCGACGACGCCAAGAGAAATCCTCGGATTCTCCTTGGCGTGCCGTAGCACGGCCTGTGCAACTGCGGTCGCTTCTTTGCGATTGGCCCGACTTCCGCCGCGATCATACGCAGTATCCGGAAGATAATGATAGACAAGCCCCGTTTGTTCGTTCGAGATCGTCGGACTGGGGAAGACAACGAGTTGATTGCTATAGAATTCCGCATTCGATACAGCAATCAAGGACTCATGCCGACTGCGGTAATGCCAGCGCAGCATTCGCTCTGGCACACCCCGGCCAGATAACAGAGTCAAAATACTCTCCATGTCAGCCGCCACATGTTCGGGTTCGCCCTCATCGTCCGTGGCTAATTGGTCAAAGAAATTGCTTGGCGGCAATTGCTGGCGATCGCCCACAACAGCGATCTGCCTTCCGCGCAGAATGGACCCATAAGCGTCTACTGGACGGACCTGACTGGCTTCGTCGAAAATCACCACATCAAATTCGACGCTGTCTGGTGCAAGATAAGTGGCCACAGACATCGGGCTCATCATAAAGACGGGCTTAATGGACTGAATGGCGCGCCCTGACTCTCGTAACAATTTACGAATCGGCATATGCCGTCTCATCTTCTGAAATTCATGCTGCAGCACGCCAACTTGCCCTTGAACACCGGGTGTCGGAAGGCCCTTCCAATGCTTGACGGCGATCTCTCGTTGGTTGACCCTGATGTGCCAGTGATCGAGCTGTTGATAGTAAGAGACCACGTGATTATGTTCCGATCCAGCAAAATCGCGCAACTGTGGCAGCTCCCGATACACGCGTTCCACAAGGGACTGAAACCAGGCGTGGTCAAAGACGTGTACCAGATGATCACCCGCCTGTTCCCACCGTTCGGCCACTGGGCGTAGTTCGAGCATCCCTTCCTTTTGCAAACGCTCACCCATTTGATTGACGCGTACGAGGAGTAGAAGCGTGTTGATCTGTCTTTCCCATTCTCCTATCCATTGTGCAAGTTCAGCGAACGATTGTGAACCAAAGACCGTACCTTCGGGAAATCTCACTCGGTCACTCCACGCAAGTTTCATTAGCAATTCTTGCAGAGTCCGCTCCCAGTCATCAAGAAGGCGTGTCAAGGTGTCGGCATGCTCACGCCATGCGGCTTTACCGCCGTTTGCGCCTGCCATGCGTACGATCCAATCCGGTTTTTTCCCGTCCTTGATGTCGTCGGAAAGCGCCAGAGCCCAACTCGTCCACCCCACCAGAAGTCTCCAGTCAGTTTCCGCGCCCCGCCAATGTGCGCCGAACACACTTCTCGCCAATTCATCCTTTGTTTGAAGGGCCTCTTCATATCCTTGAACCTGTTCGATCGCTTCTAAGATCCCGATGGCTTCATCGTTTGTGAACTTGGTAGGTTCTCTCAGGATAGCCCCAACATGTCGGCGAGCCCTCCGATATTCTCCGTTAAGTGCACGAAACAACCGACGTCCATGATGGCGAAGCGCGGTCAAGTCGCCATTCACCGTCTCTTGCCACGCCGCATCTCCGAGTTTCGCATCAAACCTGGCGTGAAGAGTAGCCAAAGGCTCGAGGGATCTCAGTAGTACCTGGAAATCCTCTTTGCGTTCCGCCCAAACCGTTAACGGCAATCCCGCTCCATCTGGCACGGGGCTCGCTACAAGATCCCTGACAACGGTAAGTAGACGCCTAACGTCATCTTGTACTGTGCAATTCGTCAGTCCGTACGATCGGGCCATCTCAGAGAGATATTCCATCAATTGCTTGAGCGCCGCCAGGCCCTTGTGAAGAATTTGTCGAATATCGTCTTGATCCGACGGCATGAGCACAGTGAGACAAGCGCCCCAAAAAGGATGATGGACGGGACACCCTGTCTCCCGAAGCAGGCTCTGCACCTCTCCGACGAGCGCCTTTTTCCTGGCATGTTCTTCGGCTGTCCAGGTACCGGTCAGTCGAATGAGCGGCGCGCTCTCAGGAAGTCCGCCGCGCAGGGCGACGAGATGTCCGAGCGCTTGAAATGGTGTAAACCCCGTCTCCCCAATTGGCCCATGCATGAGTTTCGAGTGAGTGTTTAGCCTATCGCGATACTCTTTTAGAATCGCGAGGTCTGTCACCGACGCGGGAGGTTCTGGCGGAGTCATCTGCCATGTCTTTCGAAGATCGTCAAGTACCATTTTCTTATTTGCCTTATGACTGTGAAGTTCCAGACATGCGGAACCCAGACCGACTTCATCCAACCTCGACTTGACCACATGCAGTGCGGCCATCTTCTCGGCGACAAATAACACGCGTTTGCCATCATGCAGGAGTTCGGCGATCATATTGGTGATCGTCTGCGATTTCCCTGTACCCGGCGGGCCCTGCACAACCAAATTGCGACCGCGCTTTACATCCGTAATCGCAAGCACCTGGGAACTGTCCGCATCTTTGACGGTATGGATATCCGTCGGGAGCAGGTGTTCATCAATCTGTTCCCCGTCCCCGATAGAAGCTTGCGGCTCGTTAAAACCATCTCCGAGTAGATTTTGCAGCAACGGATGATTCACCGGATTTTTGTCCTCTGGCCATGTATCTGCGTCGAGATCCTTGTACATCATGAACTTGCCAAATGAGAAAAATCCAAGACAGTGGGTGTCGGCTTCGACCTTCCAGCGCGACTTGACCGAGATCGCCTGTGCTACCTGCGCGAGATACGCCTCAGGATCCCAGTCCTCCATTTGCTCGGGAAACTCGGGGAGTTTCATGCCAAACTCCATCTCGAGCTTTTTGTAGAGGGAAGGGTTTTCGGCAATCTCGTCTTCGCTATAATGGAGCCGAAACCCATCCTGCGCACTCTGACGTGATAAGAGAACCGGGACGAGGATGAGAGGCGCTTTTAGCACCCTCGTGGATTCCGTGTCGGCCTCCGTCCAGGAGAGCATGCCAAGAGCCAAATACAGCACACTAATACCCTGTTCCTCTATGTATGTTCGCGCGGCGTAGTATGTCCCGAGCAACCGCTTGTCGAGTTCGGTTTCATCGTAAGGAGTTCGCAAGCATGGCCTGCCCGCAAGCAAGGTTGTACTCTCCAGTGGCTGCGCGCCATCGTCGCCCCCATCAGTCGGCTCCGCCACGGGCTTATCGACAAAGGTGAATTGTTTTTTCTCGCGCACCAAGAGGCGAAAGGTTTCGCCGGGGTTGTCGTTTAACAACTCGAGCCCCTTAGCCTTCAGCGGACGATAATTAAGCAGCGGATTACGCAAGGTTAGATCCAGGAGATCCTTCCTCGCACTTGCTAATTGATCCACGATTCGGTTCCGAGCCTCGGCCATAGCGACTCCCCCGTACAGAGACCGTCATAATTCGACATTTTTTATCATTATAGCCCCGATTCCTCATGTATTCGACATGGAAGCGGTTTGCAGTCGGATTATTTTTGACCTGAGGGGCAATTGGTTGACGCGTGCTGTTACCGCCGAATCATCGTATCCCTCCGAGCAAGCCAATCATGGCGCCCACGACAGGCATATGAATCCAAATTTCACTCACCGACTTGCCTGTCGCTTTTTCTACTGCTTCTGCGTACAGCATGACCTGAGGCGTATATTGCAGAGCATGATCAATCCAATCCTTTTCTCTTCTGGGAAATGTTTTGTGATCGATGATCACCCAGCCAGGCGCAGGCCATCGACAACGAAGAGTCCCAAAGGGCGTTGCTTGAGAAATACATGCGCGCCTATCGGGTGTTTGATCCGGGATGCTCGATTGGGATGGCATCCGATGGCGCTCAAACAGCGTCGGGAGCTTCTGAATCGTCATGTGCAACAGGGAACGGTGACGCCACTCGTGATCAAAGGCGTGCGGAGATCGTACTACATGCTGACTGAGGATATTGACAGCTTGCAAAGATACGAGGATGACATGCGCGGAGACGGTGTGGCGCAGGACGTTGACAGTTTGCAAAGACACACGGACGCAGTTCGGCAAGAAGGGTTGTCGCTCTCGGGGCCGGTGCACTTCTTGCCGCCGCTGGACAATCTGCTCTGGCGAAGGGAACGTATTGAGGACCTGTTTCAGTTTTCCTATACGTGGGAGGTCTACCTGCCGGCAATGAGACGCCGGTACGGTTACTATGCGCTTGCGATCCTTGCCGGAAACTCGTTTATCGGGCGCATTGATCCCAGGCTTGACCGGGAACATGGGCGGTTCGTCATTCGGCTGCTGCAGCTCGAACCGGGTGTCCGCTGGTCCGCGCAACTGCGCAGGAACCTCCAGCGCGCGATCGATTCTTTCGCCAATTTTCATGGGGCGACGGAATCGTTCATCGAACGAACTGAACCCGAGGGGCTGTCGTTGTAGGGGATCGGACGTCACATTTTGTTGCTATTGACAACCATATTTCTTTGTTATATAGTTGCTATTAGCAACGTTGTTGTTGTAAACAAATGGGGGTGAAGAGATGCAGTGCTGTGAATCCGGTACTTTGATGAGGGACGTGGCTCGCCTTCACGTTCAATTGCAGAGAGAACGAGTCTGCGGGTGTTGCGATGCGACGGATATGCAGTGCAGCATTCTGATGGAATTGGGACGAAGCCCGTTGATGACTTTGGCGGACCTGACTCACCGGCTCGGAGTCGATAAGGGCTGGGTGAGTCGGGCGGTGGAGGCCATGTGCAAGGATGGCTTATTGACCAAAGAGTCTGGGGAGACCGACCGGCGCACCGTTTGTCTGTCCATGACGGAGGAAGGCGAACGCCGGAGATCGGAGATCGGTAGAACCTTAAACAACCTTGTGGATCGGGTGATGACCCATATCCCGGCGCAAGACCGCCCGATGGTCGAACACGCCCTGCAATTGCTGCTCCTCGCGTTGCAAAAGGAGATCGCAAACAGTGTTGAGAGTGAGTGTGGATGTGGGCCTATGGCGAAAGAACACCAATCATGAACGGCTCGCTCCAGTTGGCAAGGTAGAACGGCGATTGCAGAGCCGGAGAATATGAGACGAGGAGGATGATTCACCATGGAACAGGATATCAAAAAGACGATTCGGGCCAAATATGGAGCCGTGGCGCAAGCAGTATCCGCCACGGTGAACAAAACTGATCCTTCGAGCGCAAGAGCGTGCGGTTGCAACGACATTTCAGAGGACTTGTACGACGCGCTGCAGACTGAGGTCCTACCTTCCGCAGCCGTACAGGCCAGCCTCGGTTGCGGAAACCCCACGGCGCTCGCGGAGTTGCACCCGGGAGAGACAGTCCTCGATCTCGGCAGCGGCGGCGGTATCGATGTGTTGCTTTCCGCGCGGCGCGTCGGCCCCACAGGGAAGGTCTATGGTCTTGACATGACCGACGAAATGCTGGAACTCGCGCGAAACAATCAGCGCCAGGCAGGCATCGAAAATGTAGAATTCCTCAAAGGCGACATCGAGGGGATTCCCCTTCCGGACAACCACGTGGATGTGATCATCAGCAACTGCGTGATCAACCTGGCGACAGACAAGGACAAGGTGTTTCGCGAGGCTTATCGCACACTGAAATCCGGCGGACGGTTCGCGGTCTCGGACATCGTGTTTCAGGGCGACGTCGGGAAGATTCCCAAAAAGGTGCGAGACCTGGTCGATGCCTGGGCAGGGTGCGTTTCCGGAGCCCTGGAGGAACAAGATTACCTCGCTCGACTAAGGGCAGCAGGCTTTTCTGACGCCTCTCTGGAGGTTACACGAATCTACTCCGACACATGTGAGTTGGGATGCGCCGGTATAGGGCTGCCGCCTGAGGTGCGTTTGGTCAGCGGTTTCATACGGGCGACAAAACCGTCAAACGTCAAGATCACTGCGGTCGGAACGACGGGGTAACCGTCGAGCGGATCACATGATCTCGCGCCGAAACGGACCGTCAACGCCAAACAGATCACCACAGCTTTCTAGTAGAGCCTGTTCAAAACTACCATGGCCTGATGGCCACCACCAAGCATGAAAATGTTTCTTGTTCCTTGATAATTGAAGATCCATACTGGTACTAGCAGATCACAGGTCGGCGCTTTT
>JAJZEE010000135.1 GCA_021805735.1 Bacillota bacterium | reverse complement strand
GGTCTTTACGATCGCCGTGTTGTTCTATTCGAGCTTGGCGAAGCATGTCGCCAGTCCTGCGGGCGGGGTATCCGCGGTAACGCCGAAATCACCTGCTGTGGCTTCAGGGCCAACGAAGGGTACGACGGGACAGGCGAAATCGCAACCGAATACGCCCCCTGCCAAGCAGTCGACGAAGACGGTGTCTTTAACAAGTCTAGGCTCATCGCAATATACATCAAATTTTCAGGTGACGGCCACCGCGCCGTTGGTCTTAAAGGTGACAGGCATCTCTGGAAGGTGCTGGATCCAAGTTTATGCAGATGGCAGAAACATCGTTCCGAGCGCCTTTGTGACCCAGGGACAGGTGCAGATGTTCCGCGCTGTCAATTCTTTGTCCATAGACGCCGGCGCCAGTCGCAATATCTCCATGACCATAAATGGGTTGCCAGTGCCTTTGGTTGCGAGCGCGCTAGGCGGATATACGTATTCGTTTGAGCGCAAGTAGAGGAGGGGAAGGTATCGATGGCCAAGGAAGCCTCATTTGATGTCGTGTCAAAGACTGACATGCAGGAAGTGGCAAACGCCGTCCACCAGGCCCAAAAGGAACTGGAGACGCGTTTCGACTTCAAGGGGAGCAAGAGTGACATTTCTCTGCGGGATGATGAACTTGTGATCGTGAGTGACGATGAGTACAAGTTGTCTAACGTCGTGGATATTATGCAGAGCAAATTGGTCAAGCGCAGTGTGTCTTTAAAGAGTTTTGAGTATGGCGTGATTGAATCGGCGGCGCAGGGAACTGTCCGGCAGACGGTGAAGGTAAAGCAGGGGTTGGATCAGGAGTTGGCCAGGGAGATTGTCAAAGTCATCAAAGACGCGAAACTCAAGGTGCAGGTTTCCGTACAGGGTGACCAGGTTCGCGTAACCGGAAAAAGCAGAGACGATCTGCAATTGGTCATTCAGACATTGCGGGAGCGCGATTTTTCGGCTGATCTCCAATTTGTGAACTATCGGTGAGCCCGATTGCCGTAAAATCGGGTGCTTTGACAGACGTCGCGGGAAGCTATATAATTCTAACAGAGTGAAATGGGCGCATGGCTTGGTAGCGGGACTCTTCCGCTGCAATTTTTTTGCCTTGACGTATTGTGGAGGACAGGTGCAATGACGGCTCGACGAGTATCGATCATCACACTCGGATGCGAAAAAAACGCGGTTGACTCTGAAGTTATGGTCGGATTGATCGAACAAAAGGGCTATACCTTAACAGACGATCCCGACGACGCGGATGTCGTCATTGTAAATACATGCGCTTTCATTGACGCAGCGAAGCAGGAATCAGTTGACGCGATTCTCGGCGCAGCAAGCAGAAAAACAGGCGGCAAAACCTTGTTGGTGGCCGGCTGCATGGCGCAACGCTATGCAGATCAATTGCTGGCGGAAATTCCCGAAATTGACGGAATTGTAGGAACGGGTGAATTTGCGCGGATCACCGAACTCATCGAAAAGGCACGACGGGGAGAGCGCCCGAAGTGGATCGGCAATCCGGTCTACCTCTACGACGAATTGACCCCCCGCAAGGCGCCCGATGCGCCGTCTGCCTATATCAAGATTGCGGAGGGCTGCGATCACAAGTGCACCTTTTGCGTGATCCCGCAAATGCGGGGTGGATTTCGCTCCCGGGCCATCGAGAGCGTGGTTCAGGAAGCTCGCAACCTGGTTTCCGCCGGTGTCAGGGAGGTTAACCTGATCGCGCAGGATTCGACGCAGTACGGGCTGGACCTGTACGGCCGAAGGCGTCTCCCGGATTTGTTGCGGGCGCTCAACGATGTTCCGGATCTGCAGTGGATCCGCCTGCACTACTCGTATCCCGGTTACTTCAGCGACGAATTGATCGACGCCTTCCGGGATCTGGACAAGATGGTCAAATATATCGACCTGCCGCTCCAGCACTCTGAAGATCGCATTTTACGGGCGATGCAACGGCCAGGTCGGCAAAAGCAGATTCGCGTCCTCCTGGCGAAAATGCGAGCGCGGATTCCGGACGTCGTCATTCGCACTTCGTTCATCGTCGGCTTTCCGGGCGAAACGGAAGAGGAGTTCCAGAATCTCAAGGCATTTGTCAGGGATCTGGAATTCGACCATGTTGGGGTGTTCACGTATTCGCGGGAAGATACGGCGTCATCCGCGGCGTTTCCGCTGCAAGTGGATGAGCAGACAAAGGAACGGCGCGCGAGCGAACTGATGGAGGCGGCCCGGGAGGTTGCCGCCAAGCGTATGGCCCGTTTTGTGGGCGAGACTGTACCCGTGCTGATTGAGAGTGTGGATGAAGCGGGAGAGTCGGGATACATCGGCCGTACTCCGTACGATGCTCGGGAAATCGACGGCGTCGTATACGTAACGGGGATCGGCTTGAGACTCGGGTCGATCGTGTCGGTTCGCATTTCACATGCGTTTGAATTTGACCTTGTTGGGGAGGTCGTCTAGGTGAATCTGGCTAATCGAATCACCATAGCCAGAATGATCTTGGTACCCGTGGTCATGCTGTTTCTGCTTGTGCCCTTGCCCCTTTTTCAAGTACGCGCGGCAGGTGAGACAATCACAGGCGGGGAAATCCTGGCCGCTCTGGTTTTTGTGATCGCGGCCAGTACTGACAGCCTGGATGGATATATAGCGCGCAAACATCAGTTGATTACTGATTTTGGCAAGTTTATGGATCCTCTTGCGGATAAACTGCTGGTATCGACGGCGCTGATTTCCCTCGTCGCAATGCAGCGCATTCCGGCATGGATAGCGATCGTGGTGATTGCCCGCGAGTTTGCCGTTACGGGTCTTCGCGCGATTGCCTCGACGCAGGGGCGAGTCATCGCCGCGAGCGGATTGGCCAAATGGAAGACCGCCTTGCAAATGGTCGCTCTTGTGGCGATCATGATTGACAACTGGCCATTTGTCTACATCGGATTCCCGTTTGCAATGCTGAGTATGTATGCAGCCGTTTTGATGACGATACTTAGCGGTGTCGATTACTTCGTAAAGAATCGTCAAGTGATTGACGCGGGTCATTGATGGACCAGAGCATTGAATGAGCGGCTCGGGGGTGGCGGGATGATCACCGCTGAAATTATCGCAGTGGGCACAGAGATTTTGCTTGGTCAAATTGACAACACGCACGCGCGGTATCTGTCGCTCGATTTGGCGTCATTGGGAGTGGCTGTCTATTTTCACTCTGCGGTTGGCGATAATAGAGAACGTCTGATGAACACCGTTACACTGGCCTTGGAGCGATCTCAGGTGGTCATAGTGACAGGCGGCCTGGGGCCCACGGACGATGACTTGACTCGCGAAGCCGTGGCGGAGGCTTGCGGATTGCCGCTAGTGTTTTCCCAGGAAGCGTTTGATGCGCATGTCGCCCCGTATTTTGCGCGTGTGGGGCGCATTCCGGCAGACACGAACCGACGACAGGCCATGCGCATCGGTACGGCGGAGTTTTTGCCAAACGCTCGGGGAACGGCGCCGGGTCAGTATGTGGAGTGGAATGGCCGACACATTTTCCTGCTGCCTGGACCTCCGCTCGAGACGCAACCCATGTACCAGGAGTCGGTGCGTTCCGTGCTGGCCTCGCTCGCGGGCGGCGAGGCGATCGTCAGTCGCATGATTCGTCTCTACGGGATTGGCGAGTCTGAGGCGCATGAGCGGCTAAGAGACATCTTGCGCGCGCAGTCCAATCCGACCATCGCGCCGCTGGCGTCGGAAGGGGAGATGGCATTGCGCATCACGGCTCGGGCTGATACCATACGGACAGCCAGAGCGCTGATCGCTCCCGTCGAATCTGTGGTGCTCGAGAGGCTGGGGCAATACGTCTATGGGTTTGACGATGATACGCTTGCCAATACAGTCCTCCAGGCGCTGCGCGCCAAGGGGGCGCGCGCGGCATTTGCCGAGAGTTGCACGGGGGGCTTGCTGACTTCGCTGTTGGTTGACATTCCCGGCAGTTCCGACTGTGTCCACGGGAGCGTTGTCTCTTATGACGATGAAGTGAAGGACCGTCTGCTAGGCGTGGCGCGCGAAACTCTCATGATTCACGGCGCAGTCAGCGCTGAGGCTGCCCGGGAGATGGCTGTTGGAGCCCGTCGACTGATGGCCACTGATTATGCGGTGAGTGTGACAGGGATAGCCGGACCAACCGGAGGCACGCCTGACAAACCGGTGGGACTGGTGTATCTGGCAGTTGCGAGCGAACGCGGCCTGATCGTGAAGAAACGTGAATTTTCGGGTGACCGGACGCAGGTTCGGATTCGAGCGGCAAAGGCGGCGCTTCATTTGCTGCTGCAAGAGTTAAAACAATTATGAGGGTGATGGAATGACGACTTTTTTAGAATTTGCTTTGAGTAGAAAACTGCAGGAAGCTATCGATGAAATGGGCTATGAGGAGCCGTCTCCGATTCAAAGCACGTGTATTCCTTTGATTCTGGACGGCAAGGATGTCATTGGACAGGCTCAGACAGGCACCGGGAAGACGGCCGCGTTTGGCATTCCGCTTGTGGAGATCGCGGGAACGGGGCGCCATGTGCAATCGATCGTCCTGTTGCCCACGCGTGAACTGGCTATTCAGGTTGCTGGTGAAATGCGCAAGATCGCGAAATTTAAACGTGTGCGCACACTGCCCATTTACGGCGGGCAGTCCATTGGACATCAGATTCGCGCGCTGGAACAGGGTGTCAATATTGTCATTGGAACGCCAGGGCGGGTTCTCGACCATCTGCGCCGCGGAACGCTCAAGCTTGATAAAGTACAGACGGTCGTGCTGGACGAAGCCGACGAAATGTTGGACATGGGATTTATCGAGGATATCGAGTCGATTCTGCAAACGATTCCCACAGAGCGGCAGACACTCCTGTTTTCTGCCACTATTCCTCCTGAAGTTCGTCGTCTCGCAAACCGCTACATGAAAGCGCCTGAACACGTTCAGATGACCCATGGCGAAATGACCGTGCCACAGATCGATCAGGTGTTCTACAAGGTTCTCGAGCGCACAAAACTGGACAGTATGTGTCGGGTGATCGACAGTGAGGATGTCACGCTGGGCATAATTTTCTGCCGCACCAAGCGGGGCGTCGATGAACTGACAGAAGCGCTGATATCGCGAGGGTATCTGGCTGACGGCCTTCATGGCGACCTGAGCCAGGCGCAACGCGATCGCGTGATGAAGAAGTTTCGCGGCGGTGAAATCGAGCTTTTGGTCGCGACTGACGTGGCCGCTCGCGGTATCGATGTCGGCAACGTGACGCACGTCGTCAACTACGACATCCCACAGGACACGGAAGCGTACGTCCATCGCGTCGGACGAACGGGACGGGCAGGCAAACGCGGTTTGGCGATCACCCTGGTAACGCCTCGTGAATTCAAGTTGCTAAAAACCATTCAGCGTGAAACGAAGGCGTCCATCGAAGGTCGTGAAGTGCCGTCGCTGGCCGATGTTGCGGAGCGGCAGGCGGAGATTTGGCGCGATCGTTTGCAGTCCACAGTCCAAGAGGGCGGGCTGGGGCACTACCGGGCGCTGCTAGGCAAATTGGTGGATGAACTGGATCCTGTGGATCTCGCCGCTGCGGCGTTGAAGCTTGCTTCCGCCGGCGAACTTGAATCGGAAGAAACGGGTCAGTATGATTTCGGAGACACCGGTGGAGCGCCGGGTATGGTTCGGTTCTTTGTCAACATTGGCCGCAGCGCCCGGATGGGCCCTGGCGATCTGGTCCGGATGATTTCGGAAGAGTCGGGAATCCCCAGCGCCGCAGTCGGCAAGATCGACATCTTTGAGAAGTTTACCTTCGTCGAAGTCGAGGAAGAGTCTGCGCCATTCGTGTTTGAGGCCCTGCGCCAGGCGCGGGTTAACGGCTATCGGGTCAATTTGGAACCTGCGAAACCCCGTGGCATGGGAGGTTCACCGCGCCGCTACGGCGGACGTCAAGACTGACCACGCGTGGTGTGCAGTGTCTTTTCTCCGCCGTGCCCGGTGCAGGGAGCGGCTTGTGAACTTCGCTGGCACGACTAGGACTGTGATCAAATGCGCGGCGAGAGCCGTGGTGGGCGCCAGTGCGCCTGCCACGGCTCTCGCCGCGTTACGTCAATTCCGGGCGCGGGGAGGAACCTCATTGTCACCCCCAGAACGCTCACAAGGATCGTTATGGACGACCGGCGGCGTGTTCCTCCTGCTTGATCTGCGACAGCGGCGCCATGACCTTGTCAATCTGCTCGATCGGCTCGCTGATCCCTTTGCCTGGCAGCCACTGCTCATCGTTGGTTCGGTTCCGATACCGAGTGCGGATATACATAAAATATGAATCAGTTCAACACCCCAAATCGTCTGATTATAAACGGTGGGGCAAGTGAATGAATAAAATGTCTGTCAACCCTTCCAGCCAACATGATGAAGTAAGCGATGACCCAACAGTTGTATGCCCACGAGCGACTTATATAGGTGACAAGGAGGTTGAAGCAGCATCGCAATAACCTGTGCTAATATTATCCAATATGGTATAATCGTATTGGGTGAAAGAGCTAATGGAAGAAAAGTATGTGAGTATCGGAAAAGCCGCGAAGATGCTCGGTGTCAGTATCGGCGCCTTGCGAAAATGGGAAGAGAACGGCCTGTTAACGCCGGAGCGGACCCCAACCGGGCATCGCCGCTACCGTGTCGCCGGGTTACAAAAACTTATGCACGAGAAAGACGAGTCACCATCTTTTACGTGCGCCATTTATGCCAGGGTGTCCACGAAAAAGCAGGAAGACGCAGGAAATTCGGACCGTCAAACGGGTCGATTGAGCGCTTATGCCGCAAAACAAGGCTGGCCCATTTTCGCCGTGATTTCCGATACGGCAAGCGGCCTGAATGAACACCGTCCTGGGTTACAAAAGGTTTTGCAAATGGTCGCACGGCGAGAAGTGTCTGTTGTCTTGGTGGAATATAAGGATCGATTGGCACGTTTCGGATTCTCCTATGAGGAAAAAAGCTCGTTGAAGTCGTTCGATCCACATTACAAGACCCCGTGACGGGAGTGGAACTGAACTGAAAACGACATTTCAAGGCGTCTTGCTGGATGTGGACAATGAGATCGTCCAAGGCTTGGACCGTCTGATGCGGAAATATGGATTCATGGTGCGCCACGCCTTTAAGCGGTTATTGGAGTCAGGGACAAAAGTGGGCGAATTGGAACGCATCTTGGCCGCGGAAACCGGATTGCCGCTTCGTTACGCAAAAGACGCCGTGGCCGAAGCCAAGCAACTAATCGCCAGCCAAAAGGTCCTCGTCAAGGAGCATTTGCAACTTTGGCAACGACGCGAGAAAAAGACGGCGGCGAAGATACACAAGATCGCAAGACAGGATCCAACCTCACGCAAGTTGCCGGGACTTCGAAGCAAACTGGAGAAGCAGCAACGCAAGGCGGCGTTTTACCAACAACATGCAGAGCAAAGTACGTTTCCTCCGGTGATTTTCGGAAGTCGTGAACTGTATCTTTCGCAGTTCAAAGAGGGTGTCAATCAGGCAGCGTGGCGACAAGAGTGGGATGACGCCAGAAATGGCCGCTTGGCCGCAAGAGGAGATCGTACAAAGAAAGGAAACCCACTCCTTCGGATTCACGAACAAGACGGCGCGTGGCGGCTGGAGATTTCGCTGGATCACGGTGAAGCACACGGCAAGAGCGTTCGCTACGACAAACTGACGGTTCCCCTGTATGTGCCGCGGAAAGTGTCGAAGACGACGGGGGCCATTAACGGGCGGGATTACGTGGGGCTATTGCGCCAGGCGATCGAACGCGGCGATCCGTATCAGGTGGGAATCCTGCGCAAGCGCGGGGTTTATCGCGTTCACGTCACGGTCGAGGAAATGCCCGCCAAGCTGGTGACGTATCCGGTCAACGGATGGGTCGGGATGGATACGAACCCGACGCTCTTGGCCCTGTGTCACGTTCGAGCCGATGGAAACCCGCAAGCATTTCAGTGCTATCGAGAAGGACAACTGTACGATGCGCGAAGTCAGCGCCGCGATTGGTTGACCGGGAATCTGGCTCGGCAAGTCGTCGGGTACGCGAAGGAACGCGGCGCGGGACTGGTCGTGGAAGATCTGAGATTTGTAAAGGATCAGGAAGTGGGTACGAAGTTTCGCCGAATCACTCATCAGTTTGTGTATCGCAAGGTATTGGTCGCAGTGGAACGCGAAGCTAAGCGGGAAGGCGTGGAGGTTCGGAAAGTACATCCCGCGTACACATCGGTGATTGGCCGGTTGAAATACCAGCCACAGTACGGCATCAGTGTGCACGAGTCGGCGGCGCTGGTGATTGCAAGGCGCGGCGGGTTAAAGATTCGGCGGGAAAACGTTCCAAAACCAATCAAGGATTGGTTGGTTGCCAAGCAAACGTTCAATGAGGCGACGTATCGAAAAACGGATTGGAGTATTTGGAATCAAGCAAAGAAACTGATTGAAAAAACCTTACAGGGGAAAGGAGGCAGCCTGGTTTCGTGGTTGGATCAACGCAAGGAACTGCTCCAAGGGTAACGAAAGGCTCCTGCCGTGTACACGTGGAGAAAGGCGCGGCGGGAAATCTTATCGGGACCGGGTAACACCCGGGAAGATGGCAACACGAATCAGACATAGGAAAGGGC
>JAJZEE010000007.1 GCA_021805735.1 Bacillota bacterium | reverse complement strand
TGATAGACGGATAGAATCTGCACGTTTGAATAACTATTCTGAACATAGCTGGGCGAATAGCCATTCAACACGTTCAACACAACGGGAACCTGCGCGGGTTTCGTCACCACCACATAGAGTTGCTCGGACGCAGACGGACCGTTGTTTTGATTCAAGTTGTAGGACGACGGGGTGGTCAGGATATCGCCCGCCGGAATTCCAAGCCGATGCAAGGCTTTTCTGATGTGCGCCTCCATAACCGCCCAGTCGTGAGTCACGGCGTGAAATGAACCGTCCTGAATATTGAATGAGTACGACACCTCGGACACAGGATTGCTGACGACCTGCGTGGCCGCTCCCTCCACCGTCACGGTGTTGGGCAGCAACAGATCCATCCCGCCGTTTTGCGGCAACCCCATCGCGCTTGCGGATGTGGCAAAGGGCGCAAAGGTAAGGGCGATTGCTCCCGCTGCGGCGAGCAGGGAAACTCGCGCCGCACGGCTTTTTCGCCCTGCGGCATTCATTTTTGTCATACGATGACCTCCTTGTTTTCCTGGACTCGGGACTATTTCCAGCCTGCCCGTTCCTTTTGGTACAGACGAAACAGAACGCCTCCCGGTTACACGGCTGCGGCGACAGAATAAAGATTTCCCTGTCGAAAGAGGCGAACATCCGTGATCCGCACGGTTTCGTTCTGCGGTATGCGGTATAATGACGCCAATCACGCGAATCTAATCTTCTAAACCTGCAACCGTCCGTCAAGCTACGAGGAGGGGAACTGGAAAATGCCGATATCGACATATTTGCGCGCACTCCGCCAACGAGTGGGATCTTCCCTGCTGTTGATGCCTGCTGTGGCCGCAGTGGTACGAAATGAAGAAGGGCGCGTCCTGTTGCAGAAGCGAAGCGATAACGGAGAATGGAGCCTGCCAGGCGGATCGGTGGAACCGGGTGAGGCTCCGGCTGAAGCGATCATTCGCGAAGTCTGGGAAGAGACAGGACTGCATGTGCTTCCGCGGACGCTGCTTGGCGTCTTTGGCGGCGCTGATTTTCGAACGCAATACCCGAATGGAGACAGAGTGGAATATACGGTGCTGCTGTTCGAATGCGAGCGACTGAGCGGACAATTGCAGCCGATGGATGACGAGTCTCTGGAACTTCGGTATTTTTCACCCGACAGCATGCCGGATCTCGGTCTGGCCTACCCACGGGAGGTGTTCCAGAGCGATCCTGGCGAGCGAACGATGTTCCAGTGGGATCCAGGCTGGCTGACAAGGTTGAAGTGACGGGGCGGTGATCCGATAGTTGATCCATGTCGATAACTTGGTCAAGGAATACAAGCGTCCTGTGCGAAAAGAGGGTCTGTTTTCCGGCATTCGCACGCTTCTCAGCAGAGACTTTGCAGTAAAGCGGGCGGTGGATGGCATCTCCTTTCACATTGCGCCTGGGGAGTTGGTCGGATACATAGGCCCCAACGGCGCCGGCAAATCAACGTCGATCAAGATGCTCACGGGCATCCTCGTTCCGACCAGCGGCCGCATCGAGGTCAATGGACTGGCGCCGCATAAGCAGCGAAAGGAGTATACCCGCCAGATCGGCGTGGTCTTCGGGCAGAAGACGCAGTTGTGGTGGGATGTTCCCGTCATCGATAGTTTGCGCTTGTTAAAAGACATCTACAAGGTGTCAAACGTCGAGTTCTCGCGCAATATGGAACTCTTTTCCGATCTTCTCGATCTCCACGAATTCCAACACACGCCTGTGCGGCAACTCAGCCTCGGACAGAGAATGCGCGCCGATCTGGCAGCCGCGCTGGTGCACACGCCGCGCATCCTGTTTTTGGACGAACCCACAATCGGCGTGGATGTCGTCGCAAAGGAGCGCCTGCGCAACTTCATCAAGGAAATCAACCGAGAACGGAAAGTTACGGTGCTGCTCACCACCCATGACATGAGGGACATTGAAAAACTCTGCACGCGGATGATGATCATCGATCATGGACAGATGATCTATGACGGCAGCGTGGAGCAGATCCGGGAAAAATACGGACGCCACCGCACTTTGGTCGTGCAATTTGAGCGCGAGATTCCGGAATTTTCAGCCCCAAACGCGGAGTGCCTCAAATCCGAAGGCGGAAAGCTGTGGTTCCGGTTTGACCGCCTCGCAACCACGCCCTCTGAACTGATCGCCTATATCAGCACGCGATATCCAATCATCGATCTGGCGGTGGAGGAACCGGAGATCGAAGACATGGTGCGCGCGATCTATGGGGGAAGCTAAGCCAGAGAGAAGGAGGCCTGGAGAGTGAGGATATTTTGGTCGTTCGCACGGCAAGCGTTCCATAATGCGGCCATCTATCGGTTTGACTATTGGTTGCAGTTGATTTCCGTCTTTCTCATGATGTACAGCGTGCATTGGATCTGGACCAGTCTCTACAGCCAACATCCCGCAGCGTTTGGCGTGAACGTCGCGCAGATGGTTACATACGGCATCCTGGGCATGGCGCTGGAGGCCATTTTCAATCCCGGCCAAGGACCGCAGATGTACATTGCCACGCAACTGAAAACGGGCGGGATTGACACCGACCTCGCGAAGCCACTGGATTTTCACCTTCATATGCTGGCAAGAAACTTTGGGGAAATCCTGTTTCGGTTCGGAACGCTCGTTCTCCCCTCGGCGTTGATCGGCGGCGCGTTCCTGGGCTTGCAGTTTCCCGCGTCCCCAGTTGCCGCCGGGCTGTTCGCAGTGAGCCTCCTCCTCGGCTACCTGGTCCTTTTCGCGCTGAATTTCCTGCTCGGCATGTTGGCGGTCGTCACCCTTGACATTCGCAGCATCTCCTGGGCCTACAATTCGCTCGTCCGGTTTTTTTCGGGGCAGATGGTCCCCCTTTGGCTGTTTCCCGGATTTCTCGGCGCTCTCGCAAATGTATTGCCGTTTCGAAGCATCTATGCGATCCCGATCTCAATCTATATTGGAAAGCTAAACGGAAGCGCCGCGCTTGAGGCGCTCATTTTCCAGAGCGTGTGGGTTATCGCGCTTTTCATCGTCGGGAGACTCGCATGGAACGGCGTCCATACCCGGCTTGTGGTGCAGGGAGGTTGACCGGCATGGAAGAATTGCGGATTTATGTGAAACTGATCCGCATCTCGATGAGGAGCCGGTTGCAGTACCGGGCTGATTTTATCACCGGCATCATCAGTGTACTCGTGTTGAACGCCGTCAATCTCGGACTGATCGGAATCCTGGTGCACCGTTTTACGCAACTGCATGGCTGGACAGTCTGGGATCTGGTCTTTTTGTACAGCATGTTCGTGCTGAGCCACAGTCTGTACAGTTTGCTGTTCTGGCACTTCAACATGATGGATACCTATATCGCGCAGGGAACGTTTGATCAGTTTCTCATCCGGCCGATCAGCCCGCTGATCCAGTTTCTCGGTCGGGAGATCCAGTACATCGGCATCGGCGATATCGTGGTGGGAGTCGCCGCGTTTGGTTTGGCCTACAGCAACAAGGGGCTGCATTGGCAAGCCTGGCAATGGCTGTTTTTCGCTGTCGCCATCCTTTCTGGTACGGTGGTCGAAATGTCGATCCGCTGGATAATCGCCTCGACCGCGTTTTGGTTGGGCCGATCCCTTTCGCTGGCCAACATCATGAACCGCTTCAATATGCTCGTGCAACAATACCCGATCGACCTCTTTGGAACGTGGTTTCAGATTGTTGTTACCGTTATTCCGATTTCCTTTTTGAATTACTATCCATCCCTCGTTCTGCTCGGAAAAACAACCGATGGTGCTTGGCTCCGGTTTCTTCCGCCGATTGTCGCGGCCGTTTCGATCAGTGCGGCAGCCTTGGTGTGGCGCGCCGGCATCAGAAGATATGCAAGTTCGGGCAGTTAGCCTGCGTGGAAATCAAACCTCAGACAGATCAGGACAAATGTCCCGACTTTGACCTTCGAAAGAGAGGGTCAGTTGTCACTATTCGTGTAAACGCTTTCCCGATAGGATCAGGGTAACGGCAAAATGGCCGAAGATGATTTCCAGGGGGTGCATCCAGTGTCAACTCACCTTCACCCGCCCCAGCATGAAGGGATGAATGAGCATTTTGATCCGACCGATCCTCGCATCGATATCGCGCGTCATCGGGTGATCGACCGTGTGTTGCGCAGTCGCATGTTTCAATTTTTTCTTATACTTCCTAATCAGATCATTTTCTGGGTGGTCATGGCCACCGGGGTTTTGGGGGCGGCGCTGCCCACCCGCAACTTTGCTTCCGTCATCACTTGGTACATCTGGTTCTGCGTGGTCTTCCTGTTGATGGTGGGAGTTGGACGGGGCTGGTGCGTCATGTGCCCATTCGGCGGGTTGGCGGAATGGGTGCAGCGGCTGTCGTTTTGGAAGCGGCGTCCGGTGTCCCTGTCGCTTGGATGGAAGTGGCCCAAACAACTGGCTCGGTGGGGATTGCTGCCATCGGTCTGGGTCTTCATCGCATTGACGTGGTTTGAAGAGTACTTTAACATTGCCGGTCCCGGTGCTCCGGCGTACACCACCTATTTGGTTATCTTCATCATTGCTTTCGCCTTGCTGACCTTCCTGTTGTTTGAACGGCGCACGTTCTGTCGGTATCTATGCCCGCTGACCGCCTTGATCGGCAGCGTCGGCGCCACCGGTGGCGTGGCCGGTTTCCGCACGCGCGACCGCAATCGCTGTTTGACCTGCCCGACCAAAGACTGCATGCGCGGCAGCGAAGCCGGGTATGGGTGCCCTTGGTACGAATGGCCGGGCAGCGCGTCGTCCAATCTCACCTGCGGCCTGTGCGCCGAATGCTACAAGAATTGTCCGTACGACAATATCGGTCTTTACGTCCAGCCGCCGCTGACGTCAGTGGTAGCCACGGTCAATCGCAGGGTCGATGTAGCCTGGGGAATTCTTCTGTTGTTGGGGCTGGTGCTCTTCCAACAGCTTAATGCGCTTCCGATTTATTCGACTGTCGACGATTGGCTCAACCGGGTCACTCAGTTTCCAGGGTATCCGAATCCGATCGATTATCTGATCATCATTGTGGCGGTTGCTCTGGTTGTCGCCGGGGTCATATGGGCTTTGATCAAGGTCTTCTCCCCTACCCCGGTCTCAGTGGCCTTAACCCCAACCGCTAAGGCTGGGAAAGGGTTGACGGCCTTCGCCGGGCTCGCGTATACGGTGGCGCCGGTGATGGCGAGCGACTATCTGGCACGCCAACTGCCCAAGTTTTGGAACCATGCCCTAAGGATTGTTCCGGCGATCTCAAATCCGCTGGGACTGGGATGGAACCTGTTTGGCACGGCTCATTCGTCCCTTTATAGCGTCCATCTGTTGTCGCCCTCGGGCGTGGTCAACAGCCAGTTGATCGTGGTCGGGATTGGCACGTTGGCCAGTCTCTATTCGGCCCTGAAAGTGATTGGCCGCGATTTTGACGCAAAAGGCGGACGCTTGGGTCTCCTGTATGTAGTCTGGGCGGTCGGGCTGGCAGCGATCGGCGGTTCGATGATGGTGTTGTACGTCTTCATGAACGGCGCCCAGTGAACATGACGTTGTGACGGAAATAAGGGGGAATTGATGTGGCGACGGTGCCTAGACGAGAACAGATTCATGTTGATATCAATCTTGAACGCTGTGCCGGCTGCCAGGAGTGTATCGTGCGTTGCCCGATGGGCGCGTTGAGTCTTGATTCAGCCATCTGGAAAGCAGTCGCCGATGATGCCGTTTGCGTTGGTTGTCGTCAGTGCGTGCGCACCTGTCCCTTCTCCGCGATCACTGTGGAAGGGCCGCTGTTGATCTTGCCGCGAACTGCCGCCCATGTCCACGCTGATGATCATGTGTTTGGCAAAACGGAGGAGGTGCACCAGGGATATCGTACTTGGGATCAGGCCTTGAAAGAAGCTGATCGTTGCCTCGCTTGCCCGGATCCGACGTGCGTGCTTGGATGCCCGGCGCACAACGACATACCTGGTTTTATCGAGGCAATCAGGCAAAGGGACCTCAAAACGGCTCATGAAGTGCTGGCGCGCACGTCGATGATGCCCGACATCTGCAGCCGCGTCTGTGATCAGTCGAGTCAATGCGAGGGCGGCTGTAACCTCAAGCTGGCGGGAGGTCAGGCGGTGGCGATTGGGCTGTTGGAACGGTTTATCACCGACCAGACGCCCGTTCCACCGCCATCCAGACAGAGTCCTGACGGCCAGGATCTGAAAGTGGCCGTGGTCGGCGCTGGCCCCGCAGGCATGTCAGTCGCCTGGACGCTGCTGGAACATGGCGCAGACGTGACGGTGTTTGAAAAAGATGAGCAGGGGCTTGGGGTTCTGCGTTGGGGCATCCCGTCGTTCAGCTTGCCCGATCATGTGGCCCATCGACCTATTGATGCGTTGGCGGCTTCCGGAGCAAAAGTATGCTATGGAACTGAGATTAAGCCAGAGGATATGGACAGACTGCTTTCGACGTACGATGCTCTGGTGCTGGCTCACGGTGCGGGAATCGGAATTTCCCTCCCGGTTCCTGGACGCGATCTCCCAGGCATAATCGACGCCACCACTTTCCTGACCGAGGCCAAGGCGGCGCTTCGGGAAGGGCGCTCGCTCAAGGAGATCCACGACGGAACCCGAATTCTGGTTGCCGGCGCCGGCAACACGGCCATGGACGTGGCCCGAAGCGCCCGGCGCCTGGGCGCGGGTGAGGTTACAGCGGTGGACTGGGTCGACGCCCGTTTCGCCAAAGTCCGCGCGGACGAATTGATGCAGGCCCGACGCGAGGGCGTCACCATCCGATTTCAAACCCAGGTGCTCGAACTGGTCGGGTCGGATCGCATTGAGGGGGCGGTGTTTGCCTCCACCCTTCAGCAGAGCGCCACCGAACTTCCAAAGAGGACCAATGCGCCTCTGGAGCGGATAGCCGTGGACATGGTGATCATGGCGGTCGGCTATCGGCCGGATCCGGCGCTGAGCGCCAGCATTGGCGCAAAGTTGCCTCTAAAGCCAAAAACACCGCCAGCGATCATCCCCCGACGGCTGATGGCCGCAGGCTTGGCGGCGCCGGCGGGCCGAGAGATGTTGCCGTTGGTGTTGAGGCGAGATCAGGATCGGGCAGAGGCGCGTAAGCCGCAAGGGCAACGGGTGTGGGCGGTGGGCGATGCCTTGACCGGGCCGCAAACGGTGGTAACAGCCATGGCCGAAGGCCGTGAAACAGCGCATGCAATTCTGGCGGCGAGGCCGCAGAGAGGAGTTGCTGCGGCGCCGCCGGTGCTAACGGCAAAGTAGGGAACGATCACGGCGGCTCAGCCGTTGCCACTCCGCATGATGACTCAGGCGATGGCAATTCCGGGCTTGGTGTTTGTGGCGTCGGTGGTGGGCGCCGACTGGGGAGTGATGCCGCTCAGAGTGTCATGCCGGCAAGCAGCCTCTTGCCGATTGCGATGGACGGTGTTAGTGTGGTGGCGAAACACTTGTCGATCCGATGTTGCCGGAAGGCAACCAAAGTGATTCGCTGAAGCGCGGTATCCCTAAGGAGGGTGTCCGACAAGGCTGACGCAACGAGGGGGTGGTTGGTTGGACGGACGGAGTCCGACCGGACGATCAGGCTCAGCCAGCAGGTACACGACCCTGTTCAAGTGGGCCATGATCGCGACCGTGGTGTTGGTTGAACTGGGATCCGACTTCCTGATCGAACCCTACCTGCGGCCCCATATCCCCTCACCACTCATGCGGGAAGGTTTCGATTTGGTTGAGATTTCCATCATGTGCGCGGTCATTTGGATCGTCTTCGATCAACTGCGACGGGTGGAGGCTCGAGTGGAGAAGGACCACAAGGAACTGGAGAGGCTTCATGCGGCCGCGCGGCACTGGGACGCCGAGCTTGAAGCGTTGCACGCGGCGGCTCTGCGTGTGGTCGCTGAACCCTCCTATCAAGGACTGCTGCAACATGTGGTTGAGGAGGCCGCGCGCCTCAGCCAGGCGCGCTATGGCGCACTGGCCGAGCTTGACCCGCAGGGAGAAGTCATCCGTTTTGTCACAACCGGAGTCGATAAAGCGACCTTGAGCGTCATTGGCGCCCCCCCTACCCATCGGGGCCTTCTGAAGCGGCTCAACGGCCCAGGACCGGTCATGATCGATGATGTGACGTTGGATGAGGCATTTACGGGCTTCCCAAGAAGCCATCCCCACTTTCGGACATTTCTCGGAGTGCCGGTGCGTTGGGAAGGAGAGTTGCTTGGCCATCTGTACCTGGGCGGACGCGCTGGCGAAACCGGGTTTGGGCCCGATCAGACACGGCTGCTCGAGATGTTTGCGCTGGATGCGGCGGTGGCAATCATGCGAGCCAGGCGTGTGAAGGAGCAGGCTAGTCTAGTGCGTATGGCCGAACGGCAGGAGATCGCGATGAAACTTCACGACGGCGTGCTTCAGTCGCTCTACGCCGTGGGGATTCAACTCGATCGAGCGCGCTGGAGCGGCGCCAATGCGGTGCTCACCGAGCCGCAGGTGGCCTCCGCCCTGGTTGCGATCAGGAGCGCGATGGACGCGACACGGACGATGATGAACGTTCTGGATGATGCCAGCAGATCGGCGACGGAGCAACTGCGAATCTCGATTGAGACCATGGCGCTGCTGCATGAAGTGACGGTGACGTGGATGAATCTTGAGATTGCCAATGGATTGCCCCGACGTGTTGTCGCCGAGCTAGGACCATTTATCACGGAGTCATTCTCCAATGCGGTCCGTCACGGACATGCCACCCACATCCGGATCTCGTTTCAGCAGCGCAGCGAACGTATCTGCCTGACCATTGGGGACAATGGTCGAGGGCTATCGGACAAACTCGCGAGCGGACGCGGACGCGGACATTTGGAACGGCGTGGGCAACGGCTCGGCGGCATCGTGGAATGGCAGCGGTCGAACGAAGGCGGAGTCGAGGTGTGTCTGGAATTCCCGGTGGTACAGGATCGAACTTAACGGCAAGTCAGGGCTGCGTGGAGGTGAGATGATCGATGGCGTATACGGTGATGGTGGTCGATGATCACGAGATCGTGCGTGTGGGGCTGGCGTCAGTCCTGGCCGATGCGCAAGAGTTCGAACTTCTGGCTTTGGTGGGAACCGCACACGATGCCATAGAGGCGCTTGGTCAGCATCGGCCCAACGTCCTGATTCTTGATGCGCGGCTGCCTGACGGTTCAGGGCTGAACATTGTGCCAAAGGTTCGCCAGCTCTCTCCCGGAACCAAAATCCTCATCCTAACCTCTTACGGGGAGGAGCGCGCTGTGATCGAGGCTGTGGCCGCCGGGGTAGATGGGTTCCTGATCAAGACCGCCGACAGCCGCGCTTTGATCGAAGCGGTACTCGCGCTGGCGCAAGGACGCCCTATATTGCGGGAACAGGTGGCGGATTCCCTGCTTCGGTTCGTGCGACGAGAGGGATCGGACGACACGACACCCCATCCACCGCTGCTCGAACGTTTGACGCCGCGGGAGATGGAGGTTGCCGCCTTGGTGGCCAACGGGTTCTCCAACGCCGAGGTGGGACAGAGGTTAGGCATATCCGAGAAGACGGTGCGCAACCATGTGAGCGATGTCTTGTCCAAGTTTGGGATGGAGCGCCGCACCCAAATCATGATGGCCTTGCGGGACCTAGATCCAGAGTCGCGGTAGAGAGAGGATGGAACCGGGTCAGGCCGATGACGCCGTCATGCTGCCGCGTAGGCTGAGCCTTGTTGTTCGGTGAAACAACGTGAACCCGGCGTGCAATTCCCCCCTTGTCGGCGTGTAATTCCCCCATGCCGCGTGTTCACTCGCGAATGACGCGAACCCTCGGCCACGTCTCCTCGATTCGCTTGTCCAGCAAACGCTTTCGAAAAATCTCGGGCGTAACCCTACGAGGATTGCGCCGACAGATCATGTCAAACAGATCTGAAAGTCCGCACGGAGCGACGACAAGCAGGTCATCGTTTGCCAGCAGCCGCACGGCCACGCTGGTGGCTGTCTCTGGCCAGGTGCCGACCCCGTCTGCGCTTGACGCGAGAGGCTCCACCGGAAATCCGAACACTCGTTCATACCACAGGTGAACGGCCGCCTGATTCTTGGCCTGCCATGGAACATGGGGATTTTGCGAACAAAGGCTGCGATCGATTTCCTCGTCGCGCTCTGGACGCAGATCATGTGGGTCAAAATACGCTACATCCACGTCCCGGAGCGCTGTCGGATGCTCATAGCCGTGCAAGGCGTCCCATACCAGATCGCGCAGCACGCCGCCGCCCACCAGCCAATCCGGCGGATCGCACGACCGAACCGCCCTCAACACGGATAAGAACCATTCATGCGCCTCGATCAATTCTTTCAGGCGGGTTTCACAACTCTCGGGCATCGTAGCCCTCCCCACTCCCCTGCCTGTTACTTGCAACAGGTGGCCACATGCCTTGGCGGACCAATCCCCCAAGCCCCGGCGGGGCACAGTCTACGATGAAAATCGCCAGACGGCTGTTTTTCCATCAATCGAACAGCTTGACCATCGTCCACGAAGTATCGTAACCAACTTCACTTGATCTCTTCCCATTGCGCCGTCGTGATTCCAGCTTGTCGCAAAATCCGAATCAGCAACTCAGGACGGACATCTCCAGACCCGTGCGGATTAGGAATATGGAGTTTTAACGCACCACCTTGCATGAACGAATGTTTGCCCCCGCTCAATGGGCCGTTAAACCCTAACGCTCGTAAACGGCGGATCAATTCTCTGCGTCAGACAGACGATGGCATCAGAGCCTCAGGCTCCGACCGTCAATTTCCGGTATAGGTTCTCGATCACGGATTTTAAGAATTAGCCACTCTTCAAGAACTTCTTGAATTTCGCGTCGAACTCCCTCTTCATCTTGAGCGGAAGCCCACACCCCAGGACACACCGGAATTTCCGCATACATCTGCCCGTCATCCGCCAATCGTTCCATGCGAATGTGTCGCAAAGCAGCATTCAAATACTCGGTCAACACACCACCAGACGACAAGACCATCGTCATACCCCCTGCTTCGTCTTTCATCCATATTGTAATCCTGATTCCATTACTGTGAAAACCCGTTGCGCTGAATTTGGCGGACGTTGAGGTCTTCCTCTTAAATGAATTCGCAGTGCAGACATTCATTTCATGCCTCCTCGTTGCTCGAAGCCTCATGAACACGGATTACACACCAGCTATTTGGGCTCCCATCCATATCTGCGAATCGTGCAAAATTCCCGGAAACCAATCTTCCTATAGATCCCAATGCCATACGGGGACGCGGTCAAGACCGCAACCTTGTAGCCCCCTTCTCTCGCCTCATGGAGAGCTCGTAGTGTCATCGCAGCGCCGATGCCTTTCTTCCTGTATCCTGGCAGCGTCACAACCCAGTGAACGGCAGCGGCCTCCGCGCCCAGAAAGAGCAATGATGTGGCTGCTGGTTTCCCATTTACGAAACCTATGAAATAGCGCCACGGGCGCGAGTCGCTGACACCGAACAAACGGTGAACGCCTTGAAGCGCTGTCACGACAGCTTCCGGTGCGCTGAACACCCTAACAGAGACCCAATCGTCCAGGTCGGACTCCGCGCGGACGCGCACAATCTTGAGATCATGTACATCTTGAAACTTGCCATTCATCGCGTGAAGATCCAGTGCCATGCCCAATACCAGATTCAAAACCACAGAGTTGCAAGCGTTCTAATCGCCTGGATCGCTGCAGGAGTCCTCGACGGCATTGCCGAGTCCACGGTGGACATCAATCAGTACTTGGATAAACCTTTCCTTTGGCTGGCACATTGGAATCCAACCAGTCCGCTTTTTAGATGGATCGATTTCTCCGCCCTTATGTTGCTTGTTATGGGTGGTCCATTTCTTTTGTGGCAGTTCATCAAACGAATGGTCAACAGGAGTTCGCCGTTCATTTACCCTTCGATTTTGTACGAAGAAGAACTTTCGTCCGCCGCCGAAGCTCTGGATAATCCAGACACTGAAAAGCACGAACTCCAGGAAAAAATGGAGGACTTGATACTCTCCGTGGCCGAGACGGTGACAGTGACGCTGGGCCTCGCGCCACGTCATTATCGCGCCTATGTTATTGCGGGATCGACCGACGGTGTCGGCATCTCGTGGTTCCGCTTCGGCAGACAGTTTGAAAAGGCGCTGCGGAAGCACGAAAGCATAGAGGGAATTTTATCCGGGGATGAAGAACTGGTTATCCGAATGTGTCAACGGAGGAAAACCGTCTCCGTCATGCGATCGGTGCAAGAGGAATATCCGGATTCAGATATTCACACCATGATCATGATTCGCAATCCGGGCGATTTTCGTCTTGGGTTCCTGATTGCCGTCATCCATCCATCCGTCCGGATTGAAGTCGACGACAGCACGTTTCTACAGGCCTCATATATCATGAGAATGCTAGGATTTATGGACAAGCTGGTGGAGTTTGTTTTAGAATATGAGAAGGAAGGTGAGGATAACGATGAAAAAGAAACATTCCCCCGTTAAAGCGTCTATCAAGACCGCTGTCACACGAAGCGACAAGACTGGTGCGTGGATTATTCGGGGCGTTCGTCCGTCCTCAGCCTCTAACGGAATTGAAACCTTTACCGCCAGAAAGACGGACAGGAAAAAGGCTGTTGCTCAGTCGTGATCCGATTGTCGTTTTTTATGCAGCCGGATCACGACTGAGCAGTCATCCCCCGACGGTGTTATACAAACTCCTCCACAGATAAAATGTGGCATAGGCTTCCCATCCTTCCCACGCTACGGTCATTTCCCGCAACTCCGCGATGCTGTGTTTGCGATCCATGCCCCGCGTTGCTTTTACGGCGTTCTGCAAACCAACATCCTCAATCGGAAACGCGGAGGGGTCTCGCAGACACCGCATGAGTATGTAGTTCGCTGTTCAGGGGCCAATCCCGCGGATCTTTATCAATTCCCGCTTAGCCGCCTGGAAGTCTCCCGCCTGCAAAAGACCGTGTTTGCTTAAGGAGCCCTCGGCCATTCGCATCGCCGCTGCCAGCGCGTATTCCGCCTTCCTTCTGGTGAACTACAGGCCGAGCAGATCGTCGACATGCAATTGTGCGATGGTCTCTGGACGAGGAAACAGCCAATAGTTCCGTCCTGCCCACTGTTGGTGTACGCCGAACGACTCCGCAAAGCGACGTTTGAACATATAGACGAACGCCAGATTGATTCGCTGACCCATGATCGCCCAACATAGCGCTTCAAATAAATCGGCAACACCGACAATACGCAACCCGTAATATCGACCATCAAATCTGGCGTTTCGCTTTACCATTGTCTCGTATAATTCGTCGCTTGGCTCCATACCGTCACCTCATCCTCTTTGCGACATCCTCTTACATGAGTATAAAGTCACTCACTGCGATTGAGTATGCCAGGGATACAAGACCGCAAGATTTCGATACGGTACGCCCTCTATTTTGGTTCCCTGCCCTTTAGCCGTCAGGACCAGTTGACACCGTCGCACGACTGCGGGTACAATGACACAAATTGGTGAAGACGGAACCAGTACACTCTCACGGTGTCGATCAGAGAGCCGACCGCACAGGTGCAAAGTCGGCCGACGCGTGCAGTGGAACCCATCCCTGAACCTGCGGCGACGAACCGCACCGATTGCCTTCGGTTACCATGAGGCGACCACAGCCGTCCGTTTGGTTGGCTGTGGCTTGAGTGGGCAGCTGACAACGGTCAGCGACCAATAAAGGTGGTACCGCGGATAATCCCCGCCCTTTGTACAGGGCGGGGTTTTGCTATGTAGAAGGAGGAGAATCCATGCGCCTGTCGCAACTATTGATCAAAACCGAACAACAGACGCCCGCCGATGCGGATCTCATCAGTCATCGTTTGTTGCTGCGCAGCGGATTGATCCGGCAAGTCTCAACGGGCATCTACAGCCTCACGCCGCTAGCCTGGCGCGCCATGCAGCGCATCGCCGAGATCGCGCGCGACGAGATGAACCGCATCGGTGGACAGGAACTGCTCCTTCCCGTCGCGCAGCCGGCTTCCCTCTGGCGCGAAACGGGGCGCTATGCAGCCATCGACGCCTCGCTGGCCCGCTTTACCGATCGCAACCGTCAGGAGATGGTGCTGGCCATGACTCACGAAGAGGCGGTGACAGACTTAGCGCGACATGTGATCCAGTCGCATCGGCAACTGCCCGTGATGGTGTATCAGATTCAAACCAAGTTCCGCGATGAAGCCCGTCCGCGCGGCGGACTTATTCGCCTGCGCGAGTTTCAGATGAAAGACGCTTACAGTTTCCATGCCGATGCGCAGAGTCTCACAGAGTTCTACGGTCGCGTAACGGCCGCGTACAAGTCATTTTACGCACGCTGCGGCATCCAGGCGATTCAGGTCGAATCCGATGCAGGGATGATGGGCGGCGGCGACGCGCACGAGTTCATGCTTCTGTCAGACAGCGGCGAAGATACACTCCTTCTTTGCGATGCCTGCGCGTACGCGGCCAACCTCGAAGTGCTGGAACTGCAGCAACTCACCGGAGACATTTGTCCGCGGTGTGAAGGAACGCTGCGACGGATGCGCGGGATTGAGGTTGGCAATATTTTTCAGTTGGGCACAAAATACAGCGAGGCCATGGGCGCGTTCTTCACCGATAGCCAAGGGGCGCGCAAGCCACTGCTCATGGGTTGTTACGGCATCGGAATTTCCCGCATGTTGGCGTGTGTCGTGGAGGCGAATCACGACGGCGCCGGCATCGTCTGGCCAACCAGCGTCGCGCCCTACGCCGTTCATCTGGTTTCGCTTGGCCATGAACCTGAGATTCGAACGATGGCGGAGGAACTGCATGCCATGCTCGGCGCCGAAAACACCTTGTGGGATGATCGCCCCCTGGGCGCCGGCCGCAAACTCCAGGACGCCGATCTGCTCGGCATGCCCGTGCGCGTCACCGCAAGCCCGCGAGCGCTTGCGGCCGGCGGCGTCGAGGTGAGACACAGGCAGACAGGGCGGACTCGGATCGCGGCTCTGGACGAGGTTCAAATGGTGGTGGATTCGCTGCTCCAGTGAACATCAACTGATCAGCAACAGCCGCACCCTGCGGGCCGCTCTCGCGCTGGCTGCACACGGCGGCGCGGCAAGGCGGCCACACAGCGCCTGCCGGCAACGCGACCACATCGCCCTATCGCCCTATCGCAGAGGCGCGGGTTTGCCCGAGTCGTTGTGCCTCAGAATGCCCCCGCCGGAGCTGACCACAAAATCCCACGTATGCATGGCCATCCCGTTAGCCCACGTTTCCTCGAAAACCACATCGATGTTCTTCCCATCCGGGAGGGCCCTTGTGGTACTCGTGGCGTAAACGGGCGTCGAGCCGCCTTTCCCAAAGATGCTGATGGCAGCGACGCCGGGTGTCGTCGGGAATCCGCGAAATCCCCTGCCCCACGTTGACGCAAAAACCGCGTGAATGGCTTTTTGTTGCGCCGCCGTGTACGACTCCATCACGAACTGCGATTTCCAGACGGCGTCTTGCCGCAGGTAACGGTACAGTTCGGGAGAATGGAGATAAAGAGTGTGGTGCCCATCCTCATAAGCAACCACACCCGGAAAATACCGCAGGACGATGTCGCCCCGTTTGGAGTCCGTCAGATAGTGGGCGGGAAAAACAACGACTTGACGTCCCGCTTGATCCGTAAAATAGAGTTCGGCGGGCCCCAGATAGTCCGCCAGCACGATCCCCTTTTGAGAGGGGATGTGGACAGTGGTTGGCGTCGCTGTCTGCAGCCAACGACAGACCTGTGAGGTGACGGCGGCCGGGTTGGCTGGGAAATACCACATCTGCCCGGGAGTGTCACTGGCGAGCGAAATCCCCTGCACAGCCCTGGGGGCATGGAATGAACCTGACGCGCTTGCAGCATCGGCATGCAAAGCATTATGGACAGGATCGGCGTGAACGATGGTTCCAGCGCCCACCGTGACCAGAAACAGCAGTCCGACCGCAACCGCGAGCTTCTCTGAATTCACCGTCGTGATCGCCTCCTTTCCCTATAGACGATCCGCCGACGCGCAGGTTTCATTCCCCATAAACCCGGCATGGTCATGATCGGAACCCATTCTGTCGATCAAAGGTTGACCGATTTCATGCCCCGTTCTGGATAGCGCTCGCCAGCGGCGGCACCTTGCGGCGCGATTTCATCGATCCGCCGCAGATCCTCTGGACTCAAATGAACATCCTGCGCGCCCACATTCTCCTCCAGGTATTTGCGGCGCTTTGTGCCGGGGATCGGCACGAGGTCTTCCTGAGCCAGCAACCAGGCCAGCGCCAGTTGCGACGGCGCGCAATTCTTCTCTTTCGCCATCTGCTGAATTCGTTCCACCAACGCCAAGTTTTTCGCGAAATTGTTTCCCTGGAAGCGCGGCGAAAATCGCCGATAATCGTCCTCTGCGAGATCGTCGAATGTTTTGATTTCCCCCGTTAAAAAGCCTCGTCCAAGGGGGCTGTAAGGAACGAAACCGACGCCCAAATCCCTGCACGTCGGCAGAATGGCGTCTTCGACATCGCGGCTCCACAGCGAATATTCCGTCTGCAAAGCCGTGATCGGATGGACTTTGTGAGCTCGCCGGATCGTTTCGGGCCCGGCCTCCGACAACCCGAGATAGCCCACCTTACCCTCCCGGACCAGATCGGACATCGCTCCGACCGTCTCTTCGATCGGCACAGCCGGGTCGACGCGATGCAGGTAATACAAGTCGATGTACTCCATGTTCAGGCGGCGAAGACTGGCTTCACAGGCGGATTTGACGTACTCGGGCCGTCCGTTGACGCCGAGAAACGCCCCGTCGGCGCCGCGCATATTGCCGAATTTCGTAGCGAGGATCACCTGATCCCGGCGCCCCTCCAGCGCCATCCCCACCAACTCCTCATTTCGACCGCTCCCATACATGTCGGCCGTGTCGAAGAACGTGATCCCCAGTTCCACAGCCCTGTGAATGGTTGCGATCGACTCGCGGTCATCCCGGTTGCTGTAGAAATCGGACATCCCCATGCAACCGAGACCGAGCGCCGACACCGCCAACCCCTGACTCCCAAGTTCCCTCATTTGCACGATAGGTGCGCCTCCCTGATTTCTCGATCTGCGCCGATTTTTGCGCCGTCTTTAGTATAACGCATCGGCGCAGAGGAGGCAGCAGAGCGCCCATGGCGCCCGTTCCTGATCAGGGCGGATTCGCGCCAACGTTGACCCGCGCAGGTTGGGCTGTGAATGGGATGCTATAATGAAGAAGTTCATGACCCTGATAGCGAACTGCGTCAGAACGGTTAGTCGACCCGTCACGAGGAGGAGAATCTATGAACGCGCCCATGGCCAAGCGCATCGCTCATCTGCACGTCTTGCATGGCGATGAGCGCTCTGATGACTATTACTGGCTGAAAGACCGTCATGATCCCGAGGTCATCCACTATCTTGAAGAGGAAAACCGATACTATGAGGAAGCCATGCGCCCGCTGGAACCGCTCTCCGGGCGTCTCTACCAGGAGATGATCGCCCGCATCCCCGATGTCGAGATCAAGGTTCCCGCGCAGGACGGCGGGTACTACTACTATTCCAGAATGGAAAAAAACCTGCAGTACCCCCTGTACGCCCGGAAGAGGGCCGAAAACCGCGAAGAGCTTGAAGGCGCGCCGGAGGACATCCTCCTCGATCTGAATGCCCTTGCCGAAGACGGAGGGTATCTGAGTGTGACGGTTCAGCGCATGAGCCCTGATCACACCCGGCTGGCCTATCTGGAAAACCGCGATGGAACCGATCAGTATACGCTCTATGTGAAAGATGTTGCGACGGGCGTTCTGCTGCCCGATCGGATTGCCAATGTGTTCATTCTCGACAGCCTGGAATGGGACGCCGCCGGCGACCATCTCTTTTACATCACCGTCGATGACAGCCAACGCCCGCATCGACTCTGGCGGCATCGCGTTGGCGCAATCGAGGCCGATGTCTTGCTGTACGAGGAAACGGACATCACGTTTTCTTTGCGACTGGGCAAATCGCGCAGCGGGCGTTTTTTATTTCTGAAGTCAGAGAACACGGTCACAAATGAAACACGGTATCTGGCCGCCGATCAACCCCTCCATCCCTTCCAATTGCTGGACGCCAGGCAACGAGGAATCCTGTACGATGTGGAACACTGGGGCGACGACTTCCTCATACGGACGAATGAGGGGGCGCGCAACTTCTGTCTGCAGCGCTGTCCTGTCCATGACCCGGCGAAAACCGCTCGCGAGGACCTCTTTCCGTATGACGACGCACGCTATCTCCAAGGCGTTTACCCGTTTCGGGAAGCTCTCTTGCTCGCCGGTCGCCAGGATGGGTTAACCCAACTCTGGATGTACCGCGAGGAGACGCTCACGCGGCTGACTTGGGACGAACCCCTGTACACCGTAACTGTCGGAGGAAATCGAAGTTACGAGACAACCGAAGCCTTGATTCAATATGAATCACTGCTCACGCCGAAAACGACGTTTGGTCTCGACCTCATCCACGGTGCGCGGGTCCGTTTGCAAGAAGCGCCCGTGCCAGGCGACTATGCGCCGAGCCATTATCGCCAGGAGCGCCTGTGGGCGACCGCCGAGGACGGCGGCGCGGTTCCCATGGTGGCGGTGTGCCGCGCCGGATTGCTCGAACAGGGTCCCGCCCCGCTCATCCTGCACGGGTATGGATCGTATGGAGCCAACAGCGATCCCCATTTTGATCCCGTTCGCCTGCCTCTGTTGGATTTGGGCGTTATCTGGGTTACCGCGCAAGTTCGCGGCGGATCGGAGATGGGGCGCTCCTGGTATGAAGACGGCAAGCTCCTGCAAAAACGCAACACCTTCAGCGATTTCATTGCGGTGGCGCAAGATCTCATCAAGCGCGGCTACACGACTCCGGATCGGCTCGCAGCGCGCGGCGGCAGCGCAGGCGGACTGCTGATGGGCGCCGTCGCAAACATGGCAGGGCATCTGTTCCAGGTGATCGCGCCGAGCGTGCCTTTCGTCGACGTCGTCACGACCATGCTCGACGCGACGATTCCACTCACGAGCCTGGAATGGGATGAATGGGGCAATCCGGAGCAACCAGAATACTACGCGTACATGAAATCGTACAGTCCGTATGACAACGTAGAAGAGAAGAGCTATCCGCACATGCTGGTCACGACCGGTCTGAATGATCCGCGCGTTGCCTACTGGGAACCTGCAAAATGGGTCGCCCGACTCCGCGCGGCCAAGACCGACGATCATGTGCTGCTGATGAAAACGAACATGGGAGCCGGTCACTTCGGCGCCTCTGGCCGTTTCAACCACCTGAAGGAGTTGGCCGCCAGCTACGCGTTTATCCTCGACAAGATCGGCATCGCCGCGGAGTGAGGTCCGTCGCGCAAATGTATTTTCATTGGTGCATACGCGAACGAACAAGGCGCCAACTCTTGGCAAGAGAGTCAGCCCTTGTTCGCGAGTCTAAGTGGTGGGACGGTCCCACGAATGACCATCCCATCCGGATGGTCATTCTAGACATGCTTATCCGTCACACCAAGGTATTTTTTTAGCGCATCCTGCAGTAGATGCGAGAAGTTCACGTGGTTTTCCTGAGCCAGATCATCCAACCACTTCGGGATGGTCAGGGTCTTTTTCACTGCACGTTGCTCCATCTCGTCCCGAAAAGGCGGCATCCAAACCTCAATCAGCACCACCGTTTGATTGGACTGACGCGCAATCTGGAACACCGATGTCGGTTCTGGAACCGGATCGCCGTCTTGCTCCATTCCGTACAGGTGGAGCGCCATCGCTTCTCGGGCCATATACAACGCCTGCCCTTGATCACGACCGCACGTAAAGCAGCCCGGAAGGTCAGGAAATTCGATGGAGATTCCATCTTCTGCGAAGTGAAATAGAGCCGGGTACACATAGCGATCTCTGTTCACAGTCAATCCCCCTGCCTGAGTTCTGCTTGCCTAAAAATACTGTTCACGACAAAAGCCGGTAGATCCTTGACCGGATGCGGCACCGTTACCTTGCCAGCCTTATAACGATGTTTGAACTGATGGTGATCTCCGGCGGCTCTGACAAAATACCATCCATCCGCCTCAATCCGCTTGATGATATCGCGGGACGAATGACTCGTCATCAAACCATCACCTCTCACCCTTATTGTACACGTATTATCATACGTGTATTCATGAAAATGAATAGTGAAATATGCGAAGTCGGAGAAAAAAACGGCTTCACTTCGCAGAGGACGGGATCTCTATAGTCGGCGATATACTTCGCCGCGTGAAGCAATCAGACTCACATTGACCGTCTCTTGTGCCTCGTCCACAGTATAAATAATTCGCCAGCCTCCAACACGGGAGGATCGCTGACGATCGACGCCCGTCAGCGGTTTCGTGTAGGGGCCATACGGATTCTCCGCGAGCTGTCGCAAGCGATTCGCAATGCATTTTTGGGTGGAACGATCTAACCGATAAATATACGCAGAGGCTTGGTGGGCAACATGGATCTGGAATATGCCGATCCCTCCTGAATCATTTGAGGCCATTTTAACGACAAAACCAGTTGTCCGCAGACAGTGCCGCCACGCCCTTATTCACGCGGATTTTTGGTCAATCCCAACTCCCGCTCCAGGCCGTCAAGTGTGATGTACTCCCCTCGGGCAATTTGAGCCTCGCCCTGACGCACCTGTTCCCACTCCTCTGGAGTCAAAGAGTCGTGTGAAAGCTGAAACCAATGAATATAATCCAGGGTTTCCTGCGCGCTTAATTCATCAAGTTGCTCAATGAGTTGATGCAATTCCTCTTTCACACTCATGACGGCACCCTCCTGCCTTCGTACCCCCACCAATCAGGGTGGGAATTATACACCTATTGAAATCAGTCTGCAAAAAGTTCCATCGCCCCCCGTAACCTTTGCCCTGGAGCGCCTTATGAATGATGTCTGTTTCATTGCGTGGCGTGTGGTCACCGCCTCATATCAACTCCATTATAGTGTGGACACGACGCTCCGGCTAGATTCAAATACGCGAACTGGGTCCTTGTAGTCTGCGTGGCACGCATATCATTTGCGCAAGTACGAGCGATCCCGGGAGAAGTACGATCAGTTCCATGAAATCAAGGGGTCCATCCTGCTTCGGCCTGGAGCCCCATGCCTTCACCCATCATACCGCAGCGCGGCGATAAAGGCGTTGGCGGCCGGCGACACCGGCGTATCCTTCAGCGTAACCAAGCCGATTCGGTGCTTGGGCACCGGAGGTTCCACAGGAACCTCAAAGAGTGTGCGGGCATTCAATTCCTCCGTGATGAAATCCCGCACAACGCATGCCACGCCAAGGCCGATTTTGGCGAATTGCACGAGCAGATCGATGCTGCCAAGCTCGATTTCCGGTTTGACCGACACACCGTGAGACTGGAAATACGCATCGATTCCAGCGCGGTTCACACTCCCTTCTTCCAGCAATATGAGCGGATGGCTCGCAAGTTCGGCCACGGGAATGGGGCGCGCGGCCAGCGTCCGCCTGCGTTCGCCCACCACAAAACAGTTCTGCAGAAATATGCCTTCATGAACGACGATCCGCTCGTGGAACACAGGCAGAGTGACGATGCCAAAATCGATCTGCCCCTCCGCAAGCAGTTCGACCGTTTCCCTGGACGTACGATTGGTGACATGAATCTGGATGAGCGGATAAGCGGCATGAAACGCCTCTAGATAGGGAAGCAATACGTAGCGGCAGAGCGTATCGCTCGCGCCGATGCAAACCTCTCCTGCTTCCAGCCTCATCAACTCAGCCACTTTGCGTTCTCCCGTCTCAATCAGACGGTACGCCTGCGCAATGTACGAAAATAACACCTTCCCTTCCTCAGTCAGGCGAACGCCCCGCGCCATGCGGACGAACAATGGGCAACCGACGTCCGATTCCAGTTGTTTGACGGCCTGACTGACTGCAGGTTGCGAGAGATACAGTTCCTCAGCGGCCCGTGACAGGCTTCCCGCCTGCGCTGCGTGATAGAACACGCGGTATCGCTCCAGATTGATCGACACATTCATCACCCTTATGATTCATATAATAAGAATCACTTTCTATTATCCTTCGCAACTCATTATACTTAATATCGGGCCAAGAAAACGACAGGAAGACGATTGGCGGCGCCAGATCCGTCCACACTGCATAATCAGAGGAGGCAACGCATGATGACTGTCACGGCTGTTGTGGGAGCCAATTGGGGCGATGAGGGAAAAGGAAAGATCACGGATTACCTGGCCCGCGAAGCGGACTTTGTCGTCCGTTTTCAGGGCGGCAACAACGCAGGCCACACCATCATCAACGAGTATGGCAAGTTTGCGTTGCATCTGCTGCCGGCCGGAGTGTTTTATCCGCACGTGCATAACGTGATAGGACCGGGCGTTGCGCTCAATATGACGGCGCTTTTGAAGGAATTGGCGGACCTGGCAGAACGCGGTCTCCCCGTTCCCAAGCTTTCCGTCTCCGAGCGCGCGCAGATCGTTCTGCCTGTGCACAGCTTGCTGGACCGGTACGAAGAAGAACGGCTCGGCGCGGAGCAATTCGGTTCCACACGCTCCGGCATCGCGCCATTTTACGCGGACAAATATCTGAAAGTCGGCGTCCAGGCTGCGGATTTGCTTGATCGGGATCGCCTGGCGCAACGCGTACAACGATCGCTTGTCAATAAAAACGTGCTGATTGCACATCTGTACAACCAATCCCCTGTGGATCCGGAGAAAGTGACGGAATCCCTGTGGCTCGAAGGCAGGCGCTTGCAACCGTTTATCAGCGATACCACGAGCCTGTTGCAGGAGGGACTGGCGCAAGGCCGACGCATCATACTGGAAGGCCAGCTCGGGGCGTTGCGCGACCCGGATCACGGCATCTACCCGTTTTCAACATCCTCTTCCACTCTGGCCGGTTTTGCAACCGTAGGATCCGGCATCCCCCCCTATGCCATGACTCGCATCGTCGCGGTTGTCAAGGCGTACTCGACATGCGTGGGAGCCGGTCCCTTTGTCACCGAACTCTTCGGGGAGACTGCAGACGAACTGCGAGAACGCGGCGGAGACGCGGGGGAATACGGCGCCACCACCGGGCGGCCTCGGCGCGTTGGCTGGTTCGACGCCGTGGCCACGCGCTACGGATGCCAGGTGCAAGGCGCCACGGAGGCGTCCTTGACCAATTTGGACGTGCTCGGACATTGGCGAGAGATTCCGATCTGTGTCGGCTACGAGATAAACGGTGAGACAGCCACTCAGTTTCCTGTCACGGCAATGCTGGAGGATGCGCAGCCTGTGCTTGAAACGTTGCCCGGCTGGCAATGCGACATCTCGTCCATACGATCGTATGAACGGTTGCCCGAACAGGCGCGACGGTACGTCGAACGGGTCGAACAGTTGATCGGAACGCCGATTCGCCTGCTCTCCGTGGGGCCGCGCCGTGAGGATATGATTGTGCGGAATTGATCCCGCGTGCGAACGATGCGCTTCGAAGCGCCTCTTCCCTGTGAACACACCGCCAAAAGTTTCGGATTCGCTTTTAGAGTACACCGCCGTAGAGTAGAGTAAAATGGATAAGGACAACGTTCATGCCGAACGGAACGCAGGGAGGAACGGATGAGCAAATTACTTCTGGCTGTCATTGGCATACTGATCGTGTTGGGAATACTGATACTGTTCAATGTGATCATCCCCTCGAAGCGCAAAGGAAAGACGGAAAAACAGCGCCGGGAGGCGCTGCGCTGGGGATGGCTGGGGGTAGTGCTTGACATCGTCCTTTCGTTTCTTCCCTTTTAGGAGTGATCGGGTTTGCATATTCACGTAACAGCCCTGATTCACCAATACGGTTACGTCGGCGTATTTTTCATTCTCCTGCTGGAAATGATCGGGATTCCTTTCCCTGCTGAGACGACGCTGACCATCTCGGGCATCGAACTGTCTAACGGCACATTTCAGCTGTTTCCACTACTCCTCGCGGCGTTTCTGGGCAACATGCTGGGATCGGCGATTGCCTACGGGATCGGTCGGCTGCTCGGACGCCCCGTCATCACCCGGTTTGGAAAGTACATCGGGCTGACGGAAGAACGGTTTGACAAGGCAGAATCGGCTTTTCGACGGTACCAGGCATGGGTCGTGCTGATCGGGAAATTCATCGCCGGCATTCGCGTACTGGTTCCTTACGTTGCGGGAATCGAGCGCATGAAATTCGCGACGTTTGTTGTCTTGAATGCGATCAGTGCTTTGGCATGGGTATTGACATTCACGCTGTTGGGTCGGGTGATCGGCGTCGAATGGTCAAAATATCACGCGGTCCTGCACCAATTCCTTGTACCGACCATCATTGTCGCGGTCCTGTTGGTCGGTCTTTACGCGGGGTGGAAGTTGCGAAAGAAAAAAAGGCAATGACCATCGGGTCACTGCCTAATTTGCCGCCGTCGGCGCAGTCCGCAGAATCAGCTTCCAGGAATGGCCGCCGTCGACCGATTCATACAGTACGCTGACATCCTTCCCATTTGCCGGGTACGTATTCCACAGGATCCACCCTGTTTGTTTGCTGACAAAATCAATCTCCTGCAGGGCCGCTGTCGCAGTTGGTTTTTGCGGTCCACCGGGAACCGGCGACCAATTCCGTCCTCCGTCCACTGTCTCGTATAGACGATTCGTTCCCATGACGTATCCATTTGCAGCGCTGGTGAAATCCACGTACGACGGCCGCGACGCCATCATCTGAAGGGAGCCGTAGTTGTCAGGCAGGACGCCGTCATAGATCCAGTGGTGCGCGGCGGAGTCATACCGGTAGAGAGCGCTCGGATTTAACCCGACGTTCCCGTCCATAAACGCGGCAAGGTAAAGAGCCCCGCCTGTCACGGGAGAAAAGGGCGCGGACAGCAGGTTCGGCGTGCGACCGCGGTCGGAGCGCGGCGCCGGCAACGGGATGCGGCGCCAGTTCTTTCCTCCGTTCGCGGTTTCGTACAGGTGCTCGGTGCACGTCGTGCAATCCGCCGCAACGAGCCATCCGACCCGCAGGGAGGAAAAGTATATGGAACCGCCGTCCGGCAGACGGTTTCCCTTCGTGGACGCGTAGGCGTATAAATTTTCGCTCCTCAACGAAAACCGCTTCCCAGCGCCGCTCACGGCATACAGCAGACCCGGTTCGCTGCCCATTCCATGCTGAGGCTGAACCATCACAAAACCCGCGGTGAGAGTGACCAGATCGAATTGGACGGACTGCACTGGCATCCCATTCGGCAGCGTAAAGCTCGACACGGTCTGCCACGTGCGCCCGCCATCCTGTGTCCGCAAAAAGCGCAGCGGTTGTGTTGCAAAGGAGTTCATCGGCTGTGATTGCACCGCAATCCAAACGGTGTTGGGATTTACAAATACATGCCCCACAATGACACCGGCCTTCACAGGCGGCGGACTGATGGCAACCCACCGTCGGCCACCGTCAGTCGTGCGCAGCAGCCGCGTACGGCTGTTCATCGCGGCAAAAGCCCAACCGTTCCGCGCGGAGAACATGTGAAGATTCTCGATCACCCCAACAGAACGACTCGGAACCGAATCGCTGCTTTGCATCGCGTGGCCAGTACTCGCCCCGACCTGGCTCGCTGCAGAAATATAGGAACGCTTGGAACTCGCCATGGCGGGCGCCGTATGATGCGCAGCAGCAGCGACAGCCGGAACTGCGCCGATCGCTGCCGTCCACAGCGCCAGGACAGCCGTCGCCATCCAGTTGATCCAACTCGAGGGCTTCATGTTGTCAGTCCTTTCATGTCAAGGATGCTCTCTAGACGACAGACAATGCCGCCAGGTTACACGCGCCGCGAATGACGGCAGCACACCCAGAGACAAGCGGCTAAACAGGGAAACCTCATTTGATTCGTGCATGAATCGAAGTGAACGCTTCGGGCTGACGGATGATATGACGTAGATTCGTTATCTTGATACTCCTCTTCTCGTCGGATCAAACTCTCCTCGGCAATACAGCGAAACCAAGATAGTTCACGATTTTTAGCTGATTGACCTGATAATATGACTATGATACGCACTTGGTGGTAGATACAGCCTGAATGAATTGCCACATTCTCATCTCGCGCTGCGTCTTGCGCTCGCGAATTCAACCGTGTATGATGGGGAAAATCGCGACGATCCAGGACACGGGACGCGTCACCGGCCGTTCAGAGAGGGAATTGTTTGCTGCGAAGTTCCCCGGCTCGGACACGTCTCACCCCCTGCAAGCGGCGGCGGGGAAACGGGCACAGGCGCCCGCGCGTATCCGCCGACGGACCGGCCAGCCGTTATCTGGCGCTGAGGTCTGCGCGCCGCGTTATGCGGTTACCCAGGCGAATTAGGGTGGAACCACGAGACGACTTCGTCCCTTTGCGGATGAGGCGTTTTTTATTTTGTCAGGAGGATTATGAAATGGAATGGACGGAGAAACGAGCAGCAGGTCAGATCGTCGTCACGCTTCCGAACGGCGTACCGAAGGAATTGCCGCGCGGCGCGACTGTCGAAGACCTCGCTGGTTCGATCGGTCGGGAGCTGAAAAGGAGTGCGATCGGCGGACGCATCGACGGCAAGCTGGTCGACGTATACGCGCAGATTGAGGCGGATGCGAGCGTCGAGGTCGTGACGCCAGAAAGCCCGGAGGGGCTTGAGATGCTGCGCCACAGCACAACGCACCTGATGGCACAGGCGATCAAACGGCTCTTCGGGCACGAACACGTGAGTTTGGGCGTCGGACCGGTGATCGAGGGAGGATTTTACTACGATGTCGACGTGCCGCGTCCGATTCGGGCGGAGGAACTGGCCGAGATCGAGGCGGAAATGGCCAATATCGTCAAGGAGGATCTCCCCATCCGGCGGTACATGGTCAGCCGCGACGAGGCCATTCACCTGTTCAACGAAATCGGTGATGAGTTGAAGCTCGAGTTGATCCGGGATCTGCCTGAGGACGCGACGATCACCATTTACGAACAGGGCGAATTTATTGATCTTTGCCGCGGCCCGCACGTGCCGTCCACCAGCCGCATCAAAGCGTTCAAGCTGCTGTCCGTCGGGGCTGCGTACTGGCGCGGCGACGCTAACAACAAGAGTCTGCAGCGCATCTACGGCACGTCGTTTCCGGACAAGCGGGGACTCGATGAGCACCTCGCCATGCTCGAAGAGGCGAAGAGGCGCGACCACCGCAAGCTCGGACGCGAGCTGAACATGTTCATGTTTGCGCAAGAGGCGCCGGGTATGCCGTTTTATCTGCCGAACGGTCTCATCGTCAGAAATGAGTTGGAGAACTTCGAGCGCAGCCTGCAGCACGCCGCCGGATACGAGGAAGTACGCACACCGCTGATGATGAATCAGCGACTGTGGGAAGAGTCCGGCCACTGGGACCACTATCACGAGAACATGTACTTCGTCGACGTGGACGAGACCAAATTCGCGCTCAAGCCGATGAACTGCCCGGGGCATATGCTGATCTACAAAAACGCGACGCATTCATATCGAGACCTGCCGATCCGCCTCTCTGAAAACGGCCAGGTCCATCGGCACGAATTATCGGGGGCTCTGAACGGCATGCTGCGCGTGCGCACATTCACGCAGGACGATGCCCACATCTTTGTGCGGCCCGATCAGATCGAGGACGAGATCGCGGGAATCATCGAATTGATCAAACAGATCTACGGCGTGTTCGGGTTTTCCTACCAGATCGAGTTGTCGACGCGCCCCGCAAACTCGATGGGGTCCGACGACCTGTGGGAAGCGGCGGAAACGGGGTTGCAAAATGTGCTGGCGTCGCTCAGCATCCCCTACCGGCTGAACGAGGGCGATGGAGCGTTCTATGGACCGAAGATCGATTTTCATGTCCGCGACGCTCTCGGGCGCAGCTGGCAGTGTGGAACGATCCAACTCGATTTTCAGATGCCAGAGAAGTTCGACCTGAACTACATCGACGAGGACAATCAGAAGCGCCGACCGGTCGTCATCCACCGCGCGATCTTCGGTTCCATCGACCGCTTCATCGGCATACTGACGGAACATTTCGCGGGAGCGTTCCCGCTCTGGTTGGCGCCCGTGCAAGCAAGGATGGCGCCGGTGTCGGACAAATTCGCTGAGTATGCTGAGACGGTGCGGGTGAAACTTGTCAAAGCTGGTCTTCGTGTCGACATTGACCGCCGCAACGAGAAGATCGGTTATAAAATTCGCGAGACACAGATGTACAAGATTCCGTACACACTTGTTGTGGGCAAAGAGGAGGTCGCGGCGGACGCGGTGGCGGTGCGTCAATACGGCAAGGGCGACCAGGGTCAGATGCGTGTCGATGACTTCCTGGCCAAGGCTCTGACCGAGGCGCACGACAAGACGATACATTGAGATTCGTAGTGAACGCCCAAATATGAATGCAACACCCGTCACAACAGTGGCCAAGCGTTGCACAAGAGTCATCGGGGAGCCGCGGCCGCCCATGCTCAACATGTGGCGGCCATTGCGCCATGCGCAAACCAGAGACCGGGTGTGTCGGTATCATTTCGTCGAAACGGGGGCGCTGCACCAGCGAGAAGCGCCGCCCGGCTTGGCGCGCGTCGGCGTCATTCTGTCAAGACGGACCGCCTCACTGAACCCATGAATACTCGTCGGTCATCCAGCGGTGTCCGTAGAAGCCGAACAGGTCATTTTCCGATGAGCCAAAGATTCCGCTGACCACTTCTACCGTACGCCCGGTAGACAGATCGACAAGCCACAGCCCGCTGTTTTTGGCATACAGGATCACGTTTGGATTGGCTGTCCATTGTGGATGGTACACTCCGTATCCCGCCGCCGCGACTGGCTGCGGGCTGGCGCCGCCCGGCTTCGTCACCCACAGTGTGCGGGACGCGATCCATTGTTCCAGTGGCGCAGGTGAGGAAAATCCCCAGGTCTTGACGTCGAGATTGGCTGCGGCAACGAAGGCGATGCGGCCTGTGGCGGGGTCTGCCGCGGGATCCAGCGCTGCCTTTGCGGAGTTGCCGGCTATCAAGCTGTATGTGCCCGTGGCGAGAGAATAGCGACGGAGCGTTTTCCTCGCCCAGACGATGCGCAGGCCGCCCGCGACCGCGTACAGCGTATCGGGACTGGAGAAAGAGAGCCACGAAGGATAGCCCAGAGTGGTCGTGAGCGTCTGCGCCCGCCCGCCCGTGGACCGAACGCTGTACAGAACCATGCCGTCTGCTGCAATGGACGCCGAATGTTGAGGGTCCACCCAGTAGAGGATGTGGTTTCCGGCAATTCCCGCCAATTGGATTCCTGAATCCAATGTCGACAAAAGAGGCTTGGGAGAACTGTGCGGTCGAAGGTGGGCCACATACAGCACATCGGTTGCATTGCCGGGGTACTTCGATGAGATTGGGTGTACGACGCTGTAGGCCACCAGTCCAGACCCGGCCGTCACACTGGTGATTCGCGCATTGGAGACAATGGTCGATATTTTGCCGGTCGACGCGTGAATTGCCCACAAACTGCCCTGTTGTCCCGGAGACGTCTTGGTGGACGGCGTCGCTTGCCCCGGGCTCCCTCCCGCCCAATTCGACCTTGCCGCGACCAGTTCACCCGTTCCTGACACCCACGCATAACCATTCGCGGCCACCGGTGTGGAGCCGAGCGGCGCGAAGCGCTGACCGCTGCCATCGGTGCGCGCCACCCAGAGCGTTCCCGAACTTGACCCAGTCTCCTTTATATAGGCGACATAGCGACCTGAGGAAGACAGGACCGGACGGAATCCGGGTCCTAGGTCGTGCGCTTTTCCGTCTTTCACCGTCCAGACATCATGATGCCAGCAAAATGCGAGTGTGCCGAGGCCGTCCAGCGCCTTTGCATTGATGGCCGACCACTCATTTGTCGCCGCGGCTGCGGCAGGGGATGCGCCAACGGCGGAAAATCCCACGGCGCATACGGTCAGCCCAAGCGTGAGTGCAGACGATATGTTTCTGTATCGCATAGATCGCACGTGGAGGACTCCTTCGCTTCGGATGTCTATTGGATGTCCCACGAACTTCAGAAGTTACAGAGCCGCATGGAGATATGTGTCAATTCGTTGTCTGAACTGCTGTCCAGGGTGCTCCTTGGCGCTCTCCTTGGCAGCCTCCTGGACAGCCCTGTCTCACCGCGGGTACATCAGAACCGGAAGGCCGCCGACGTACTGATTCAGCCACGAGTACGGCGACTGCCCCGGATAAATGTTGGACATGTCAAACGCGAGCGGCTGCGAGCGAAGCATATGCCCGTTGGTCAGATCGAGCGCCACTGGCAGATTGCGCTTCGACGGCGCGCCAACGGCAAAGACAGCGAAGCGACCTGTGAAATTCGTGAACCAGGCGCGGTGCGCCACCAGCAGCGCCAGGACGGTCCGGCCACCGTACGCTTCAGCAAGCAGAAACCGCCGCCCGTGATTGTAGCGGTACAGTTGGAGCAGAAATGATTTGCCGGAGAGCCGACCGCTCCAGTCGTCGATCGGATGCCAGTCGGCCGACCGGTACGTCATGCCGCCAGGCAAATGGTATCCGGATCTGATGGCGGACGAAATGCGACCGGTCGGTGGATAGCTGCGCACCACGTCAGTCCCGGCGAAAGGAAGCGCAAGGTGGTGTTTGACGTTGAACGCCGCGAGCGCGGCGGGACTCCAGGATGCAAACGACTGCGGGGAAAAGTCGACAGGACGAATGCTGAGCATGGTATACGAACGGTCCGCCTGTTCAAACAGGATCGTTTGGTAGGAGCGATTCCCGACCGTGGTCGTGAGCTTGTACGTGTATGGCGCGATCGCCTGAATGCCGTCGATCCGCGGATTCTGCTGCAGCGGAGCAGCCGCCTGGCGGGCGACCATCGTTTGATCGTACGCCAGGAGACTGTAGGGCCAAGCCTGGATGCGGTTCAACATCGCAAACGTGTTTTCCGGCCGTGGATCGAATCCGCTGATCTTGCCGCCCTTCACCGAGACCATGCCGTCAGAGTAGCCGATGGTCTGCGCATTGTAGCCGCTCGCCCCGCCGATTCGCTGCTGATACCAGTCTTCCAATTCGACGAAAAATCGCTGGCCAGGAAGCGGAATGATCTGCAACGTATTGATGTGACCGATTTGCGAAAAACGCTTCATCCATGCGGTCAGCGAAACCTGACTGCGCATGGACGCCGACAGTTGGCCGTAAGCAGACCCGAGAACCACGCGCTGATCGATCATGGAACCCAGATCCTGAAGCGTGTACAGGAAGTTCTCGACGACCGCCAGATCGCTGCGCGGAGGCGCCGTCTCTGACAGCGTCATGGCAGCCTTGGCGATCGGCTGACTGGACGGCGGCCCCGGCAAACTGTCGGCATGGACCGGTCCACAAGGTATTGCGACAGTTGCGACAGTTGCGACAGCGGCCAGTGCGGCCAACCGGACGCCCGTGGCTCTGGCGTTGATATGGACACGATTCACGAAAACTCCCCCTCCCATCCGTTAGACGATCGAACCCCGAACGGGGTTACAATGGCTGACGAACCGGAAACTCATCGAAGCGGGCGCACACTCGCAAAACGTGTCAAGGCGCTCTCATCCGCCCTCCCCTTGACGTTCAAGGTCGGAATTCCACATAAAACGGTTGTTTGCTCTCATCCAGCGCCATTTGGATCCGCTCTCTGAAATTCCCCCACGAAATCATTTTCAGACCTTCGTCCAACGCAAAATAGCCGACTTCCAGACTCTCCTCCGACGTGGTCAACTCTCCGCCAACAGGTTTGCCAAGCCAGATCGTGCTGCATACGCCGCGCGTGATATTTTGGAAAATGCCGCAAAATCGCACGATCTCAACATCGACGCCGGACTCCTCTTTAACTTCCCGGACACCCGCGTCCCGAATCGATTCACCCACTTCCACCTGACCGCCAGGCGGTTCCCAACCTCTGCGCGGCCCCTTGATCAGCAAAATTTCATCCTTTTCATTCGTCACAACGACGCACGCAGCCACGATATGTTTTGGGGGCTCGCCCACGCTGACACCTCCACCGTTTCAAAATGCCCACATCTCCACTATACAGAACTTCGTTGCATGTATGTTTGGACACGTCGCCCCCATCCCGGTTCGGATGCGGAGTATGCGAAGGCACGGATGTGGCGGACGACACTGCGGATCCAGCGAGCGACAAATGCTTGAAGGAAAAACGCCGGACGTGTCGAATAACGTTTCCATGCGGCATGAGCCATGCGGGTCAGACAACGTGAGCCATGCATGCAGTTCAACAGGCGCCCTGCGTGCAAGTAAACGCGGGTCATGTGTGCACATCCATTCAGCGATCCTGACGTCGCCCCAACACCGAGGTGTATGATGAAACTGGCTGAATTGAGGTCTCTGATTTCCGGGCATAAGTCGGAAGATTTGCAGGCCATCATCGTGGAACTGTACAAGAAAATTCCCAAGAAGACGATCGAAGAACACCGTATGGACGAATTGGTTCGCGATCCCGGAAGCTATGCCGGGTTGGCAAAAGCGCTCAAGAGTGAACCGCAGCGAACGCTTGACGAATTGGAACCAGACATTGTCGAATTTGTGACCGACGCGAAAAACCAATACTATTTTGCGCCAAATAGCATAATCAGAAAAAAAGATCGTCCGAAGTGGCGATTTATCGTGAAGCGCTTTATCCACGATTTGCAGTTGGCAACCGATACCCCCGAAGACACGGCGAAGGCTGCCGAACTGTTGGAGCAATTGTACGCCTTGCTGTGCGAAGCCGGAGATTATATTCTGTTCTCTACCGAAGACCCCTTCCGCTCTGTCGGCATCGCCCAGGAACGTCTGTACAGCATCATCGTGCAAATGATCAGGAGAGACGCGCCGCCAAAGAAGTGGGTGGCCAAGGCCATCGCTCTGGCGATCGAGCACTCCTTGGGGAGAGAAACCCTACACGAAACGCTATGGCTTGCACTGTTGGATCATTTGAACACCGCGCCGCTCAAGGAACTGGCCATTGAAGAAGCCGAACGACTTCTGGCAGACGCCAGGACGCAGTTGAGACTGGTCACGAAAAAGAGCAACGACGCGCGGAACAAGGAATACGCAGCGCGCAACAAAATCGAATCGTTGACAGAACTCGTTCTCTACTGTCGGTTTGGACTGTCCGAGTACGAGGAGGGGGCACAGTTCTTTCTCCAGCACGATCCTTCCTCATCGCGCGAAGTGACCTATTACAGATTGCTGTCGCGGCTCCTGCGCGCCGATCAGAAAGATCTGTGGCTGCGCTTCTATCAGCAGGCCACCCGCGAAGGAGTACCTGTTCGCAACTCCTTGATCAAAGCGGATCAGGCGATTAGGGAAACCGGCCGATTGCCCGCCTATCTCTAATCCGAAGATAATTCGAAGATGCGGTCATCGCTGTTGCGCTGGTCGGATCATGCGGCTCTCAAGCAAGAGGACCCTGTCAAAATGACTCAAATGACTCACTGTTCGGAGTCACTTCAACGGCCATTCACGTTCCAACGGGCGTAACTTATACCATTCCGGCGCGGCATCCTTGTAAAACTGGTTCATCCAGGCCCCAGTTTCCTCAATCCAATGGTCCATGGGCGTCCAGGTGAGCTCCAAGGCGAGTTCCGCAGCGCGTACGTCAAACGCAACCCGATACGGCAGTGGCAACCGATACACTCCGTCTAGGGCAAATGGGCTGTGATTCAGCATTTCACGCGGCGCGTAGCATACGGCCGCTGTGGTTCCCGCCGCTCTTGCCAGCGCATGAATGTACTCTTCATACGTCCAAAGCTCGGGCTGGCCAACATTATATACGGCGTAGCCACCGCTTGGCGAATGCGTGACCGCCTTGGCAATGGCCTGCGCCACATCGCCAGAAAACGCCAATTGACACGATCCAGCATGCAGACGGGCGTCTTCGGGCAGCCATACGGGACCGCCATCTGCAACTCGTAGCCAAAACCAGGCGAACCGGGCGTCCTCTGTATTTGGTCCGACGATTTGGAGCAACGGCCGGATCACCGTAACATTCACGCCGTAACCAGGCGCAACACGCCTCAGCCAATACTCCAGACGTCTCTTTTGAAAAACATACTGATCATGCGGGGAATGAACCGCCTCATCAGAGACCGGTTTCGCAAAGACAGCATCCTCTTCGCGGAATGGCCGAGACGGTCCCGCCGAGGCCGTTTCGATGCCTTGGTATACAAAAGCCGTACTCGTGACGACATAATGCTGAAAGCGACCCTTAAAAGCCTCGCACAAGGATTCCGCATGACTGGAACTGTAGGCGACATTATCAATGATGACGTCAAAATGCCCCGTGACCGCAGCAGCCGCGTCTTCCATAAAGCGTCGATCTGCCTTCACATGTGTGATACCCTCGGCAATTATGGAACGGTTGCCCCTGGACATGACCACCACATCGTAACCTTCAGTGACAAGCAGGGACAAAAGGTAATATCCGATCATGCCAGAACCGCCTATGACCAAAATCCGCAAATGTTCCCTCTCCTATCCCGGAAAATCGCACGGTCATTCCTGCCAGCCGGATTCATATGCTGTGCCCCTGCTCAGACACGGCTACGCCGAACTCGCGACGGGCACAGCATATGAATCCTGTTGGGCGGGTGCTTCATTCCACTGATGGTTGCGCGCAGACAGATCATAGCATCGCAAACGGAATGCAAACAGTCTGGTTCTCTTGGACCGTACGTGCTACAATTAAAGTATCGGTATCCTGTACGACCGCACCCTGCGGCTGCGCCGTTGTGGTTGCGGTTAAAATCCAGATATACATCATGCCCATGAAGAGCATCCAACTCGGAGGTATTGTGACCGGGGTGTCGCGAGATTGACCACACCCTCTAAGCAGATCGGCGCCGCCCGTTATCGCGGAACCAGAGTGGGCCCGGCACTGTCAAACTGTTCGGCCAAATTGGGTGGCACCGCGAGCGCAACGCTCCTCGTCCCAATCGGATGAGGGCGTTTTTTGTGTTCAAAAGGGGGCCTGTACATGCTGGACATTCAGTTTATTCGTGACAATCCGGAGCTGCTGCAGCAAGTGGCAAGACTCAAGGGAATTGATATCTCCATCGAGGAACTGCTGTCGGTCGACAAGCAGAAACTGCGTCTCTTGCATCAGACTGAGCAACTCCGGCAGCAGCGCAACCGTCTTTCCAAATTGATCCCCCAGCTTGACGCGGAGAACCAAGCGGACGAAATCGTACAAACGAAAGAAGAGGTCCGGCAAATCAACGTGGAGTTGCAACAAATAGAATCCCGACGAACAGTGATTGAACATGCATTCGAAGCTCTTATGCTGCTCGTGCCAAACGTCGTTTCCCCGGACACGCCGATCGGCGCCACCGATGCCGACAACGTGGAAGTCCGCCGGGTTGGCGAACCGACTTCTTTTGACTTCGCGCCAAAGGATCACGTCGCGCTGGCAGAAACCTTGAATTTGATCGACATTCAACGCGGAATCAAGGTCGCGGGCACGCGGGGCTATTTTCTCAGAGATGCTGGGCTGTTGCTGCATCGGGCTGTGCAGCAGCTTGCCCTCGATCTGCTCTCGGCTCGCGGGTTCACCATCATGGACGTTCCGTTGATCGTCCGGGAAGAAGCCCTGCTCCATACTGGATTCTTCCCGACAGGGCGAGATCAGACGTATAAGCTTGAGAACGAACAAAAGTGGCTAGTGGGCACCTCAGAAGTACCTCTCGTTTCGTACTACAGCAACGAAATCGTCAATGTCGCCGAGCCCATTCGCCTGGCCGCCGCTTCCTATTCATTTCGCCGCGAAGTGGGATCGGCCGGTCGGGATGTACGAGGACTTTACCGTGTGCACCAGTTCGCAAAGGTCGAGCAAGTCGTGATTTGCAGGAATGATCGGGATGTTTCTGAGCAGGTGTTTGCCGAGATTACAAAAAATGCTGAGGACTTGGTTCAACTGCTTGAGTTGCCGTATCGAATCGTGGCTGTATGCACGGGCGATCTGTCGCAAAAAAACTACAAGCAATATGATATTGAAACCTGGATGCCCAGCCGCAAAAACTATGGAGAGACTCATTCGTCCTCGATATTATTGGATTTCCAGGCCCGGCGATCCAATATACGCTATCGCGACGCGAGCGGCCGTTTGCAGTTCTGCCATACGCTCAATAACACGGCTGTGGCAACACCGCGCATTCTCATTCCACTTCTGGAAAATCATCAGCGGGCAGACGGGTCGATCCACATCCCGAAGGCCCTGCGCCCCTACATGAATGGACGAGAGGAGCTGAGACAATAGGTCCCGAATTTTCCCGCCAATTTTCTTCGACGATCATCGAGTCGCTCTACAGAGACCCGTTAGAGGTGAATTCGGAATGGGTGACCATGAACTCGTGAATGCCATCGAAGCGGCGCAGTGGGGTTTTCAGCCTGAACGTATTATTCCCGGCGAGCCTCTTGATCCCACAAAACAGGCTCATAATTATAGCTGTCCGATAATTCAATCCGCATGCGCGGCTGTTTCTGGATGCCAAAACTACGAACAAGAAGTTCGACCGTTTCTCCCTCGCACTGTCTAAGTGCGTGGTGCACCGACCCCGTTAATTCCAACTTATTCGAATCCGTTTCATCCCACAATATACCAACGAACGGCTGATCATCGCCGGAATAGTAGTTGTGCGCGATCCCTCGCGCCACCAACGTTTCTTTGACTTCTGTCGCAACTTCGATTTTCTCCAACCACTCACGGTGTTGCGACAGATACGCGACTGTGATTCCGGCATGATCCTGCGCATACTCGATCTCGCGTCGGGTGCTTTCTCCGATATAGCCGCCAACATCAATGACTATAACGGCATCGGACAGATCAATCTTATGCAAATGCATCTTGTCGAGCCTGTCTTTCTCCTCATTCGTCAGTTGCCGACCAAAGTAGTCTTTGTAGATGCCGGCGGTCAGAACGACAGATCCTTCCATCGTCAGGATTGCATTCATCGCTTCGAATTCACGTTTGAAACGCGTCGAACCACAAAGCGTGACGGTAGGGTAATCTTTCGCTTGCATGTTATTCGCCGCCTTTCTGTGAGTGTGCTTTGTATAGGGATGGCATACACCGTAAACTTATTGATGCAACCATATTCCATTCTATACTATTTTCTGCCTCGCCACGAGGCTGTGCGACATCCGTCTTCGTTATGACGCGATGATGCAGTTGCCCGTTGCTGAACTTGCTGTTTTGAACCTGTATAGTTTTGCGGCCTCTCATCGTCTATACAGTGGAGGGGGAACGCGATGAACCGCGCATTAACGGATGAACTGATCAATGCCGTCGCCCCCATGATCTATGGACATCTTGTCAAGATCGGCGCGGATCGGGAGGATGCCAAGGACATCGTGCAGGATGCGCTGTACAAGGGGGTGCTGTACGCCGACTCCATCGATCCCGATCGGGTTCCGGCGTGGCTGTTTAAGGTGGCCATTCATCGTTACTATGATCTCTGCCGCAAACGAAAGAGACATGTGGAAATATCGATTGACACGATTGTGCTGGAGGACGAGGGAACGCCTGAAAAGGCGTTGCTGGACGGTCTAAGCAGGTCCCACATCAAACAGGTTCTCGACGGGTTGAGCGCCACGCAGAAGCACTTGCTCGTCCTCAAATACGATCAGGGACTGTCATACGAGGAAATTTCAACGTTGCTCGGCTTGCCTGTCGCAACCGTGTCGAGTTACTTGCATCGGGCAAGACAAAAATTCAGACTCGCGTACAAGGAGACAGAGTGATGGCTGATGACCAGTTCGACAAGGAAACGAGAGAGTTATTCCCCGCAGATCTTGATAAAGCAGTTTTGACCAGCGTGGTAAGAAAGGCGCGCAGACATTCGATCATAAAGACCGTTTTGATTTCAACCGCAACATCTGTGCTCGTTGTGTTCGGTTGTCTTCTTCTGAACGCTCAACTGTTGAATTTTCGGACCAACAACCTCTATTCATATTCATCTCTGGAAAATCAGATCAGCGAGCCGAATGTATCCTTGGGTGACTACCACAACAGCGGCGGTTTGTTCGGAGGGCAATTTCAATTGCAGACCTATAAAATGATCGATGGGGTTCCCATTCCGTGGACGACCCAATCCTACACATACAATATCTTCAGCGGTTATTCACGTATGACTGGCAATTATAGTCCGTCTCCGCAGATCCCCACTCCTAGTGGGGTGAGACCGTACAATCCCCAAACCGAACAACGGGAAATGATGTTCTATTATCCGGGCATAAACTATCGCCATTACTTTCATGATTTGCAGCAGTTAAAAAACATTCCTCGCGGAGATCGCGTCGAAATGGCCTTATCGTTCAACAAGGCGTACAATTATCGTCAAATACCGTCCATGTTGCCAAAAGGAGTTCACGCCGCGTGGTACTGGGTAAACGCGTACAGCAAGCAAGATATTCGGTCGCTGGCCCAATTTCCGTTCCCGATGATGGCTAACGAAGTATATGGGTTTGGCAACATGCCTGCGCCTGCCGGACATCAGCGAACACAATTCATCCAGGCGGTGGAAACCGCAATGAAAACCAGTGGACCGCTCCAATACGCAAGCCAGCAGATTTTTGATGTGTTGAGCCATGGGAAGGGCAGGATCGTTCCCGCGGATGTTAAAATCATCGGGATCGTCGTCACGGGAACACCGCATGCGCTGATGGCGCTTCAGGGAAAGGCCTTTGTGAAGGCAAGCGTATTGGGGGCGATCGCCAATCCTTATTGAGCAGAACGAAGACGAGCATCGATTGTGTACCATCCGCAGTAAGCTCGAATCAATGGACAGGAGGCTCCTTTGGAATGATCCATCATGACCGGGAGAGACTGCGCGAAACATTCAACCTGGACGCCGAACTCTACGACCGGGCCCGTCCAGGTTACCCGATGGAACTGTTCTCCGACCTCGCGGACCTCGCCGACGTCGGATCAGGCTGCCGTGTGTTGGAGATCGGTTGCGGAACAGGGCAGCTCACAGTTCCCCTGGCCAAGCATGGATGTGAGATTGTCGCTGTCGATCTTGGTTCCGATATGGCCGCAGTCGCGTCTGATCATCTAAGGAACTATCCGTCAGTTCAGGTGATCGTGGCGCCGTTTGAGGACTGGCCGCTTCCCGCCCGGCCATTTGATGTGGTTGTGTCGGCGACAGCTTTCCACTGGCTCGATCCGGCTGTTCGCGTCATCAAATCCGCGGAGGCGCTGCGTCCGGACGGCGTGTTGGCCACCGTCGCAACGCATCACATTGCTGGCGGAGACGAAGATTTTTTTGTCAGAGTACAGCGCTGTTACGAACAATGGAAGCCGTCTGCCTCTACCCGAATCCATTTGCAAGCGGCAGCTGAAATTCCCATGGACAGCGAGGAAATCAGCCGCTCCGGTCGATTCGGACCGGCAACCTTCCAACGCTACGAATGGGAAAAAACCTACTCGGCAACCGCCTACTGCGAGCTGTTGCTGACCTACTCCGATCACAGGGCGCTTGCATCGGAAGCGCGCCAAGGACTCCTTGACTGCGTCGCCAATCTTATCGAATCCCAATATTCAGGTCAAATCACCAAACGCTATCTGACCGAACTTCGTCTTGCCCGGCGCAGTGGCATAGACAAAAACTATCGATGATGTAGATTATATATCTTGGACATATGGTGTTACAGCCAGTATGATTGCACTAATTCCCACTCCCCTGACGGGGGCAGAATCTTACGACGAAAGCAGCCGGACTGCTATTTTCCCATCAATGATATAGGCAGTGGCTGAGGAGGCGGATGGAATGACGCGAGAAGGCACAGGCGCGGGTGCAAGTGCAGGTGCAGGGACAGATGCAGGCAAAGCGACAGGATCCAATGACGCCGTGCAGGAGCAGTTCTCACGCCGCGCCGACCGATACACGACATCGCATGTGCATGCAAGCGGGGAAGATTTGGCCTGGGTGGTTGCGGAGGCTTCTTTGACGGGGGATGAACACATCCTCGACGTTGCAACAGGAGCGGGTCATACGGCATTTGCCCTGGCCGGGGGCGCGCAGACGGTTACGGGCGTCGACCTGACGGCCAGAATGGTCGATAATGCGACGCGTTTGGCCGCAGAGCGCGGACTTGACAATGTACAGTTTCTCGTCGCCGACGCAGCACATATGCCGTTTCCGGATCATCATTTCGATATTGTCGCCTGCCGCTTTGCCGCGCATCACTTCGTAGACCCAGATGCGGCCATTGGAGAAATGTCCCGCGTGTTAAAGCCTGACGGCCTGCTGCTGATGGTCGATCACATCGCACCTGACGAGGCGCGACTCGACGAATACATCAATCGCATCGATTGGCTCCGCGATCAGTCCCACGTACGGGAATGGACCGCGCACGAGTGGCTTCACCGTTTTCAGCAGGCGGGCGTCAGCACAACCGTCGCTCGTGAATGGGATCTTCATATGGAGATATCCTGGTGGATTGACCAATCGGCTCCCGATGAAGAGAGGCGGGCCGAGATTGACCGCATGTTCCGGGAAGCTGATGCGAACACGCGCGCCATGTTTGCAATCCAGTTCGACGATCACAAACAGCCAGTCTCATTTGCGTTAAAGTGTGTTTTGTTTAAAGGCCGCAAGGTCGCACCCATTGCGCGTGGACTCTGCGCATGGAAAACTTAAGCGGGATCCTTTTTTCCAACGAGTGAGGACAATGATCCAACGGGTCTCGCCCGTCGTGAGGGGCACGCCAAGCGGGAATGCGATCCATCCTAACGCACTCCCCATTTGCGTCGCGAAAATGGTCCTCGCAACTGAATCAGCCATTATTTGCGCAGTGTTGAATCGTGGTGTCCGCATGTGCGAAGAATGAGCGTTTCTGGTTTATCAATAACGAATAGGATTCGCAAATCCTCACTTGCCCTGGCTTCCCATACGTCATCCCGGCCCTGCATCTTTTTTACACGCAAACTTGGATACCTCAGATCATCTTTCATGCGCTCTAAGGCCCGCCGAATAGCCTGCTTCTCATTCTGCGTCAAGCTCTGATAATCGCGCTTAAATTCTTCCGTATGGAAGAGTTCATACATAGCTAGTTGTCCAAGTCATCAAGGGAACTCAGTCGATGAACGCGCCCCGCTCGAACATCTTCATCGGCGCGCCGCTCTCTCTCCTGCCAGTCCTCCGTCCAGTAATACTCCTGGTCGGGATCGATAAATTTTACCTTTTTGGGACGCAGGACAATCCCGCCGTCCTGGCGTACAATTTCCACGTAGTCGCCTTCCTCCAGGTTCAATTCCTTACGAATTGATTTAGGAATCGTGACTTGCCCATTGCGAGTGATTTTACCCAGTGACATGTTGTGCGCCCCTTTCATTTGTCAGTTAGTAATTACTATACCACGATCATGTGCTCGATTCCAGCACAAAACACTACGGTATCCACAACTGCTCGAACTGATCCGCCGCTATTCGTCGGACTCATTTAAACGATAGAGATACTCACGCTGTTACGCCTGTTCCACCATTTACTCGAGGAGAATGATCCCCGCGATGATTGACCTCAGCGTTTCAACCAAAAACGAGTGTACGCGTATCAATACACGCTGCGCGAGGGTTTCAGGGGTATCCTGCGACAATATGGAAACCGTGCACTGCGCTACGATATCCCCTTCGTCATAGTGTTCATTCGCGTGGTGAATGGTGATCCCGGTATGCGGATCAAGCGTCAGAGTTTATAAGCACAAATTCCAGATCTTGCAGCCTTTGAATGACCGCCATTGGCGTTTCGTCCGTGGGCTGTTCCTGCTGAGTAGGATTGAGCCATACAGCCGCAATTCCTGCATGGATCGCACCCACAATATCCGTTTCCCAGGAGTCGCCGACAAAGATCGTCTCGTCAGCCCGAACTCCCATACGCGTCAAACCCTCGGCGAATATCCGCGGATCAGGCTTCGAGAAACCGACAGTCTCCGACACCACAATCCTCTGAGGAGCAAAAAAGGAGGCCAGACCCAGCCGTTTGAGCTTCTCGATCGTAAGATCGCCGGGACCATTTGTGATTAACCCTAATGGATAATGATCGGCTAACCGCGAAATGAGCTGCGTAGTTGCCTCGCTAGGTGACATGGCATCGAGGTAATTCTGCGCAAACGCCTGGTTGAAATGGTCTACCGCATCCATGTCTACTGCATGTTCGATAGACTCCAGAGCTCTCATGAGACGTTGGCGACGGTAATCGGCGAAAGTCATCTCATTGGACGCCACGCGACTCCATAAACTATGACTATACCGATCAAAAATGGGATAGAAATGATCGGCGTCCAGGCGGCACGTCAATGGATGCGAACGCATGGTCTGGAGCATGCCGTCTCTAAATGCGACCCTAAAGTCAAATAACGTATCATCCAAATCAAACAGTATGGATCTCCACCGCGTCACTCAAATTTCTCCTTTCATCACGCGTTTTGTCCATCGTCACGGACCACCAGAACAGATGCAATGTCCAATTCCTTTGCCTTCTCCAACGCCAGGAACAATAGCCTGGTTGCGTAGCCCTTACTTCTCTCGGACGGGCGAATGCCGTAACCAATATGCCCGCCTGCATTCAGTAATGCCTCGTTCAACCTGCCTTTGCAACGATTGGCCTATCCACATTGAATGTCGCGAAGTCGACCTGCTTGCCGTTGATATACAGCTAAACGTAATATTTGCACACACTCAGCTTTAGGTCATTCGGATAGTTTGCTATCTGCATCCGGACCATCCCCCAACTCCCTGCATTTAAGGAAGTTGTCTGCGCATTACGGAATCCGACCGATATCTGTAAAATAACGGGGCACGGTTCAATTTCGGAATCTGCATCGTGGATTTGAAAGGTAAGTTGCTAACGCATACAATAAACATAATACACCAGATCGGATTAAGTTGAGGAGGTATACATATCGTGTCTCCGAGTGGAATTCAGTCGCGTTCGCGTGTTTCCCCACCAAATCGATGGTGGGATTACGCCGTACTCGTATTAGGTGCCTTGGTTGTTCTCATGTGTATCGGTTACACGGTTCACGAATGGCCCATGCTCCCCAAAAATATCCCGACTCATTTTAGTGCATCTGGAAAGCCCGATCAATGGGGTGCGAAAGTTAATATTATTCCGTTGCCTATATTATCTCTATTGATGTTTACTGGGTCCGTTATCTTAAGTCGGCTGCCTTGGATGTTCAATTATCCTGTTCAATTAACACCTCGTAACACTGCGAAGTTGTACGGGTATGGGAGACTGTTCATGTCCATAGGCGGGGTGGAGATTGGCTCTATTGTGTTTGCGCTGCAATTGGGCATTATTAGAACCTCATTGGGTCTACAACGCGGTCTGGGAAGTTTATACCTTGCTATCATTATTGGAATTTCAATATTGACTTTTATTGTTTTCCTCGCGGCAATGTTTTCGGGTTCCAAGAACACCTTTACAAACCCCTTGAAATGATCTGGGCGAATGTATTGATGAGATATTGAGATCCGGAGGGATGGATAAGGTTCCCTCCAGGCGATATGCGCCTGGAATCGTCACGATGACTTCGTCGACATCCGATGGCGCGTCTCACCTCCGTTCGCAATTCTGGCGACCACGGGCACCCGGCATTCACAGCGTCCGCTACCCTATTTTCGAGAGCAGCAGATCCCGCAGTTCCGTCACCGCTTCTGCCATATACGTGGGGTTCGCCCTCCGTAATTCTTCGTCTGGGCCGTACCCGCACCTCACTGCAATGGAGTCGATCCGTGTGTGGTGGGCGCCGATGATGTCGTGCTCCCGATCGCCGATCATTACAAAATAGGCGTTCTGAAATTCGGGGAAACTTTCCAAGATGCAGGCTATGATTTCGGCTTTCGCAGAACGCGTCTGGTCCAGGTTGCTCCCCACGACCAAGTCGAAGTACTTCGCCAAGTCAAAATGTTGCAAGATTGCCTCGGCGAAGACAGTGGGCTTTGAGGTCGCCACAACAAGGGTGCAGCCTACACTCTTCAGAGATTGAAGCAACTCCTCAATCCCTGGATAGACCTCATTGTCAAACATACCCTGCTGTTTGAAGAATTCACGATAGAATACAACCGCACTTGCTGTCTCTTCGGGGGTCATCGCATACTGCTTGGAAAAAGATTCAGCCAAAGGGGGGCCGATGAAGCCGATCAGGCTATCCAGATCAGGCTCCTCAATCCCCAATCTACCCAATGCATAGCGAACGGATCTTGTGATACCAGCCTTCGGATCAGTCAATGTCCCGTCAAGATCAAAGAGAATCACTTTATAACCGGACCCGCCCGTAGTAACACACCTTCTCTCGTAGCCTTTGCTTGCATTGGCGAGTATTTGACAGACTTCCTGCGCCAACGTCTATCTCGGAAAATCGCCGAAGGCGCATTTTTCTTCCCGGTTGTTGGTGCTGCGTAGCAGCATGAAAGTCTATCTCGGACAATCGCCGCAGGCGCATTTTCCGCCGGTTATTCGCGCACGCAAACGCCAAGTGGGTCTACTCTTATCCAGAACCTTTTTACTATATTTCCGTCATCCTCGACGAAGCTCGCATCCTGCAATCCGCCATTTTTGACAATGGTTTTTTCAGACCCGACATTGTCATCGTCACAGACCACCAGAACAGATGCAATGCCCAATTCCCTTGCCTTCTCCAACGCCAGGAACAGCAACCGGGTTGCGTATCCCTTTCGTCTCTCGGACGGGCGAATGCCGTAACCAATATGCCCGCCTGCATTCAGTAATGCCTCGTTCAATCGGTGGCGAATATTCACCGCCCCGATCACTCTCTTCTCGTCCGACACCAGCCAATACGTCGAACCTGGCACCCGGCCTTCCGGGAGATTCTCTTCCTGCTCGGCGTCAAACAGATTTTGAATCATTGCCGGAAAGTCCGCTGGATCTTTGCTGATGACCCACGGCACCATCGTCTCGCCGCTCGCTTTCCACTCCTGATAAAAAGAGAGGTACTCGTTTCGCAATTCCACAGTGGGTCGTTCTAAATATACATGCGTTTCCATGTCGTTTGGCCCTCCGAATCACCTGATAAGTCGCTTCCCTAGCATCGTGCTTCTTTTCGTCTGATCATGTATGAATCGGATGTAAGCCCTGATCTTCCGATGATCTCCCATCCATCGATATATCCTCATCCAGCAGCAACTTGACGGCCACTCTGAAGGACTCCCGCTCGGGCAACCACAGGCGGAAATCTGACCTCAACTCAGGACCTTTCCACACCAGCGTGCCTGACGCCTCAAGATCATGAACGCTCACGCCCCGCTCAAGCAGTTCCCAATCCGTAAGCGAAATGGCCAGCAGACCGCGGACATCATCACCCGGAGCCAGTGTCCCCCATGTGCTCATTCGCGCCAGATAGACGCCAAAGTATACATACGGACCTGTCGGCAGCCCCGGTTTGTAGGGCGTGTGCGGCGTGCGGTTGGTCACGCGTTGAAGCAAGTACGGAGACAGCACATCGGTTGTTTGCATTCGCCTCACATCGTCGGTGTCCATATCATGGACATACGTGACAGGTGAAGGCACCAGCTCCACGTCACCGCAGGTTTCCTCTCTGGCCTCACGGAGAGCGCATTGAAGAATCGTCTCTCCGGGCTCCTGACCACCGCCTACTCCGCCGACCCGATAGGCGCAGGCAGCCCGTTCGGGCGGCAATCCGTCGTCATTGAGCGTCACCAGAATGCGTTCTCCCAGCAGTAGAATGACGCCCGCACAAAACGGCTGATCGGCGGTCATCTCCTCTACGTGCAGGGGTTCTTCGCCAAATCCTGTGCCCACACCCATATGCGTCGCCTCCCGCCGTAGTCGAAAACTTATCCTTGAATCGGTCCAACGACCGCTTCCCATTTGCCGCCAAGAACGACTCACGAGAAGCGAAATTTCATTCCCCTGAACCCCGTATGCGACGCGATATACCTGGCAACCCCGTCCTCGTCGTGACTGGCGACGACCCTGTCAGCCATCGCTTTCAAATCTGGGTGCGCATTGGCTACCGCCACCCGCTGGCCCGCCGCCGCAAAGAGGCCGAGATCATTGAGATTATCGCCAAAGACGGTGATCTCAGCAGGATCGCAACCGACAAGCGACGCCCACGTGTGCAGGGCAGAGCGTTTGTTGGCGCTGGGATGAGAGATTTCCAAAAAGTAATACTCCCGTAGATAGGTATCCTGCGTGAAATGAAGATGGATCCCGTCGCCAAACTGAGTGCGTAATGTCTCGTACAAACTCTCAAGCTCCTCGTGGGGGGCGATATACGACAGCGCCATGATGCGAGCAGCGGGAGGGACGGCGACGGCGTCGACACGCCGAAACCGCGGATCATTGGCGCGGCCCTGGAGATATCCCCGCTCGCCATCGTTATGAACACTCTCGTACTGGACTTCCTCTCGGCCGTCGTCGTTCATGAGGTAGACAAAAGGCGTGACGCCGAACAGTCGGCCGATGGAAAGCGCCTCGTCCGCCACTTCCCCATCCACAAAGTATCCACGGATCACCTGATCGTTCGCATAATCCATGATCAAGGCGCCGTTAAAGAGGATCACAGGGTGTCGCCAGTGGACATGCGCCACACACAGTTTGGCGCTGACCAGACTGCGCGCAGTGGCAAAAGCGATCACGTGACCAGCGGTGAGCGCGTCATTCAGCACCTGGATCGTGTAGTCGGAGAGGCCGGCCGAGGAATTCAGCAGGGTGCCGTCGAGATCCGTGAGAAAGTATTTCGGATTCACGGTTGTACTCACGATTGGGTTCACGGTTGTGCTCACGGCTGAACTCACGGAGAACCAGCGCCCCACACCCCACGAACCGAACCGGAGTCTCTCTCCACCTTGCAGACGCGCGCGGCAAAATTCTGATACCACTCCTGGATTCCCCGCTGCTGAGCCACCCGATGGCGTCCATGCTGTTTCCAGGCCGCGATGGCCTCCTCCGACTCCCAATACGATACGGTGACGCCAAAACCGCTGCCATCCCGTGCGCTCTCCATGCCGAGAAAGCCCGGCTGTTGTTCGGCAAGCGCAACCATCTCTTTCGCCATCGCCTCGTATCCGTAGTCTCCGTCATTTCGCGACGAAGTGAAGATCACCGCATAATAAGGCGGCGCCGGAGTCTTTGCCAAGCCCACGCCGAGTTCCCCCTTTGCCGTTCCGTCTTCTTATTAGCCGGATATGACTCGTGCTCCCGACCATGTCTCCACATCATACCATCCACCGTTCCCCATCGGATAGAGTCCGATTCGCACCGTCATCCCTCATTAGCGGATTTGTTTGAACTCCATAAATTTTCCAGCGGAGAAGGATTTGGCGTATGCAACGCGAATTCTACGTCTGGGAGGTGTACTCTTGTTAACTGTATTAATGTTGGCGGTCGGTATTATTGTCGGAATGGTACTTCTCGCTTTCCTTAAATCCAGGAGACTGATCCTTGCCTGGAAAATCGTCTTGCCATTTACAGTTCCGTCAATCATGGCGGTTACATCGATTTATTTGATTGCTGTAAATTGGACAACTTTCGTTCATCCACCGATAGTAGACTCGTGGAATTCCTTGCAATCTGCGCTCATCAACAATCCCGCGGATGAGACGGTCATATTATTCGGCATTTTCTTTGGACTGATTGGGATCCTCTCCTATGTCATCCGAGTTCCGTTTGCCAACTGGCAGCAGGTCAAACTGTTCGGTCTCTTTGAGGCCACACGGCTGAAAGAGGAGGCCAAGGATCAATTTCAAGCTTTTCGTAAATTAGAATGGGATCGCATGACCGCTGTTGGAGCCATGGCATCGGAATTGGGTATGCGAGCCGTCCAAGAACGCATGAATGGCCTTGAACTGGATGCCGAGTCCGCTCTTACCACCTTTCGTGAATCGATTATGAGTTGCTACGACACCGACCAACTTCAGACATCCATCAGTTCCGGACAAACAGAACGTCTGCGAGTCATACAAGTAAATCTCCCACATCTCGTAAAAGAGGCCTTGAGTATGCCGAGGGTGGCTCCCGTCAGAGGAAACTGGGACTCCGCCATCGCCGCGCCAGTCAATTTTGGTGACACAAGTTATACAGTTTGGTTCCATGCAACCAACTACACCTTTACGGAAACGGACGCTGCTTTTGTAGAAGCCATGGCTAACGTGCTGCAATCAAACTTTGAACGTGCGTTGATAGTGGAACACATGGAAGAAGTAGGCGCAACGGACAAGCCGTGATATACTATGGTCACATGATACAGGAGGGATTTCAATGACACTTGCCACCCTCAAATCCAAGGTACGCATTGTGCCGCCTACGGAGTTCACTCGTTCTTCCAAGGCAGCCAAGGAACTCCTTGAGCTTCAAAGGAAACGTTCCAAGCAGTACTCGGCTCGAAGAGACTCGGCTGTTGAGGAATTTGTGGACCGATTGAATCACGCATGACAGATTGTAACGGTGTCAAAGATGGGCATACTGTCTCCCAGAGGTGACAACCATGCCCATCTTGCCATTTGGCAATAAAAATCGCACCGAAAGACGCTCCGTCACGAAACAGAACCCGATCTGCTGGAAGGAGGTAATCGTCATCTACAAGAAGGACCGCGGATGGGAGAACGTGAAGCACAGCCGCGAGCCATTGACGCCAAAGGGAAAACGATGGTTCTAGCCCGATGTTGCCAATTCGTTCATCACGCCGTCAGGTTTATGTCATGTCCATTTCGCTCCGACTCTTAATCCGAGCGATCGAAATCCGTCATACATCCGTCTCCTCATCCTGAATGGCCAATCGTCAGGCCAGAGACAATACAGAGTGCTCTGCTGCCGGATTGCTGAGCGCCTTCTCATAGCGGCTGACGCTAAAGCGCCCAGCCGAGTGTACGCCCTGATGCACGAATCCGAAGCGCTGATAGTACCGATTCAGCGCCTCATTGTCCGCCATGCAGTCGAGCCTGAGATAGGCCATGCCTGCCCGAACGGATTCATCCTCCGCCCAGCCCAGGATCTGGCCGCCCAATCCCTGCCCGTGATATTTCGTACGAATGGCAAGTCGGTGCACATAAGCAGCATGGTCATCCGCTCCTTCTCCCCATATCTGGCGGTCAAATGGACCCGGCTGCCTGCGCAGGATCACCGCGCCTACCGGCACGCTCCCGTCATAGGCTAGGAATACGTCGCCATCCTGAATATTGTCGAGAACATGTTCCTTCGTAAACTCAGAGATTCGCCACTGATCAATCCCTTTGGCGTGAATCCACTGCGCCGCTTCCAACAGAATTGATCGCACGGAATCGGCATCGTTGGCTGTCGCAGGGATTATTTTGAGTTGAATCATCAACTTCCCTGGTTCAAAAAACCTACTATAATCTCTCATAGGTCCTTTCGACTCTTTCGAGTCCGCGGTCTTGCAGGATTCATCCGCTTGGCGGCTGCTCTCGCACCACCGAAGATGAGCCGGACCAGAGAACGGAAAAGTCGCCCTTTCCTATGTCTGATCCGTGTTGCCATCTTCCCGGGTGTTACCCGGTCCCGATCAGATTTCCCGCCGCGCCTTTCTCCACGTGTACGCGGCAGGAGCCTTTCGTTACCCTTGAAGCAGTTCCTTGCGTTGATCCAACCACGAAACCAGGCTGCCTCCTTTCCCCTTCAAGGTTTTTTCAATCAGTTTCTGACCCATCCGTTGACCGGATACGTCACCAGCTTGGCGGGCATTTCCTCGACCGTGACGTGAACGCGATAAACCCCGCGCTTGCGCAGGATTTCCACCTGATACGGATCGCCCCGTTCGATCGCCTGGCGCAATAGCGCCACGCTGCCTGATTGACACCCTCTTTGAACTGCGAAAGATACAGTTCACGGCTTCCGAAAATCACCGGAGGAAACGTACTTTGCTCTGCATGTTGTTGGTAAAACGCCGCCTTGCGTTGCTGCTTCTCCAGTTTGCTTCGAAGTCCCGGCAACTTGCGTGAGGTTGAATCCTGTCTCGCGATCTTGTGTATCCTCGCCGCCGTCTTTTTCTCGCGTCGTTGCCAAAGTTGCAAATGCTCCTTGACGAGGACCTTTTGGCTAGCGATTAGTTGCCTGGCTTCGGCCACGGCGTCTTTTGCGTAACGAAGCGGCAATCCGGTTTCCGCGGCCAGGATGCGTTCCAATTCGCCCACTTTTGTGCCTGACTCCAATAGGCGCAGCGCACCATGAATCCGCATTTCCGCATCAGGCGGTCCAAGCATTGGGCGGTCTCCTCGCCAACTTCAAGCAAGACGCCTTGAAACGTCGTTTTCATTTCAGTTCCACTCCCGTCACGGATTCGTGCGGCGAAAATAGGCCAGCCTTGTTTTGCGGCATAAGCGCTCAATCGACCCGTTTGACGGTCCAAATTTCCTGCGTCTTCTTGCTTTTTCGTTTACACTCTAGCATAAATGGCGTACGTAAAATTGGTGACTCGTCTTTCTCGTGCATAAGTTTTTGTAACCCGGCGACACGATAGCGGCGATGCCCGGTCGGTGCCCGCTCCGGCGTTAATAGACCGTTCTCTTCCCATTTTCGCAGGGCGCCAATACTGACACCGAGCATCTTCGCGGCCTTTCCGATACTCACATACTTTTCTTCCATTGGCTCTCTCAACCAATACGATGATACCATATTGGATAACATTAGCACAGGTTATTGCGATGCTGCGATCCTGACGGGCCGGGAATTTCGTGCGTCTTGCGATGGTTCCCGCACCAGTCTCGCCGGGTCTATCCATTATCACTGCGTATAATGTTCGCGAGGAGATACTATATATGATACCATGACGGTGGAGGCGATCCAGCAAAATCCTAAGACCGTGGTGTTTTCGGATCTCGCCAAAATCCTTCAGCGCTTTGGCTACACGATACATCAACCGAATGGCGGTTCGAGCCATTACACGTTCCGCAAGCCAGGAATGAAGCCTCTTACTGTACCGATTCATCGCCCCTACGTAAATGAAGCATATGTCCACATGATTATCGAGACGCTCAAAAAGGAGGGTCTGCTCTAATGGAGAAGAAGCCACTGGAAAAGGGATCACTCGATCACTACCTGTCGCTCCCGTACTCGATTACGCTGGTTCCGTCGCCAGAAGGTGGATTTGCTGTGAGAATCAATGAATTGACAGGCTGCATCAGTCAAGGAGAAACGGTGGAAGACGCGTACCGCATGATCGAAGATGCGAAACGGGAATGGCTCATGGCCGCTTTGGACATGGGCGTCGCAATCCCTGAGCCGACTGCCGATCCAGAAGAATTCTCCGGCAAGTTCATCGCTCGCTTGCCGAAGTCTCTTCACAAGACTTTGGTCGAGAAGGCGCGTGAAGAAGGCGTTAGCCTCAATCAGTACGTGGTGTACCAACTGTCCAAGGGCATCGGAATGCCCGTGTGAAACAATGAGCAGGCGGCTGCTTCCGTGAGATAAAAAAGGCATCCTCCATTGATACGGGGGAGATCATTTGATTCTTGGCAGTCTTGTCAAGGAATCTCGTGTATCTCGACCTCAGCTTTGGTGGATCACCGTTTGTACACAGAGCACCGCTTGGCCCGACGAAGGCTGATTGTCGCAGGGAGGCTATTCATATCTAAGGATGCGCACCTTGACAACCTGGATCGCTGTGTTCCAAGGTCAGGAAGTTATCACTCACTAGAAAGAGGATGGCGACGTACAATCAGGATCTCAAGAAGTATGATATTCGCGAGTCCTTGAGAACGCTGAACATCCCCATGCTCATTCGATGCGAAAGGCACGATGTACAGTGCCCCGCCGCTTTCTCCGAAGAAATACACTCGCTCGTTCCAGAATCGCGCGCCCCTTAAGACGGTCGACGCGTGGTCACGTACACGCCGACCAACACAAACACGGCGCCAACCAGATATTCCCGCCTGAGAGGTTCCTTCAAGAATACATAGGACAGCAACAAAGCAGAGACGGCGATCACACCGGTAAACACGCCCGCCGTGCTGGCGGGAACAACGGAGACGCCTGAATACCATAGGGTGAAGCCGACGACGGTAACCACGACCGCGTAATAAACAATATTCATCCAGTCGGCAACGGATGGAGCGAGAAAATTGAAGGAAAGGGCCTGGTACATGGCGAACGGTAAAAACATCAAGAAACCAAAGACCGTGACGTACGTCGAAATGGCGAGGGGAGACAGCCGCCCGGAGAGAATTTTCCCAAGGATGGTGAACATGGATTCTCCGATCACAGCGCAAGCAGAAACAGACGCAGAACATCCTGGCGAGCGAGTTTGGGGAATCCGTGCTCCTTGACGTAGAGAATGACAAGAAAAATCACAGCAGCCAAGCCATAGCGAAGTCCCGAAGCTAGGAACACAGGAAAGCGCGCCACGATGAATTTGCTGACCACGAACGAGCTCCCCACGGTGATCATGGCGGCGGTCATCGACAGATAGGCCTTAGTCTTGCGATGCATGGATATTTGCCTTCTCTCTCTACGAAGGATGGGATAATCTTTTTCTTTCACACCCCCTCGCGATAACAGAGGATCCGTATCCTTGTCAGTCAATCGCCACCCGTCAAATTGGGTACAGTTTCAAAATGCTCCACGGTGGGGAAAGGTTCATAAAAATGATGGAGTAACTCTCGCCACTCCTGATATTCTTCCGACTGTCTAAATCCAATGATATGGTCCTCCAACTGTTCCCATTTCACAAGCAAGAGGTATTTGCCCCGAACCTCTATGCACCTTTGCAACTCATGTGATAGGTATCCGGACATTGAAGAGATTATCTTTGAGGCCCTCCTGAACGAGTTCTCAAATTCCTGCTCCATTCCGTATCGAACATTGAGGATCGCCGCTTCAGTTATCACTCATTATCCCCCCGTCGCTTGGCAATCTGCATCGTCTACTTCAACCTCTTTTATGCGAATGTCTACCATCCGCGTGACTTGCATCGGGGTAAGATGAAACGAACACCCTCATTCGCTTGAGGAGGTTGTCCGAAAAGGGTTCGCCCGCAGAATATCGACAATCCAGCTACTTTCGGGCAAAGGTATCTCAGGGTGGATCGCGAAGCTCTCCGCAATTCCCTGTACTGCGCCCCAATAGGCCGTGGCCAATGCAGCGGGATCGCCTGGTTTCATCTCGCCGCATTGCTGGCCTTTGCAAATCACTGGAATGACCGGCGTGACAACATCAAGGTCGGCGACCAGTTTCTTAACGCTGTCAGGCACCGCATCCGATTTCAACGTCTGACTCATGAGCAAAAACATTTTCGCCGTAAGGGAATTGGTCTTCAAGGATTCGAAGATAGCTGCGGTCATTTTTTCAAACAGCTCGATGGGCCCAATACCATCAATGTTGAATTCCAAGACACTCTCAGGCCCGGAAAGTCCAATCCTGACAAGTTCTTCATAGACCGCTTCCTTTGACGCGAAATAGTTAAAAAACAAACCGACGCTGATATTGAGTCTGTCGGCAATGTCGCGGATCTTCATCGCCTCAAATCCGCGGTGAATGATGATGTCGAGGCTGCAATGGAGTATTTGTTCACGGCGTTCTTGTCTCTGTTGCTGACGTGTATTCACTTCTTCACCTTTCTCGTCGTGGTTTGATGGCTTTCATAACCCTGCGCGCGGCGCCTTTCCCGCTAGCAACGGCTGTGCAGATTCCACCACCTGGCTCCGTCCACTGGCCGCAAAGCACCAAGTTTTGCACTCCGGGAATTGTCTTTCGGACATTTGTTTTCAGCATGGCTGGCGTCGGCAGGAACCCTTCAAAGGAAGCCTTATAGACGTTGGTCAAATGAATGTATGTGGCGGGTGTCGCGACATCGATGACCTCTATGGCGTCCTTGAAGCCGGGAAACCGCTGTTCTATCACCGTTGCCACGGTGTTCGCCAACCGCTGCTTTTGCTGCCTGTATTCTGTCATATCACGATTGCGAAGATTGTGCCAGTAATCGCAGGGAGCTGTCAATGTCACCATGACACTGCTGCAACCGGAGGGCGCGGCTGTTTCATCAAAATCAAAAGATCGCAGGTGCATGGTGTGCACCGTTATATCAGGTGTTGTGTCAATGCCGTTTGGAACCTCCAGGGTGAGGGAATAGGGAATATCAAACTGCTGTTTCAGTCCATAGGAGACCAGAATCAAGGGAGAAAACAGCGGTCCCGATTCAAGCATCGTGTCGAGCTGCTCATGTTTGTATTCTCCACCCAGCATATTTGCCAAGGTATCGTACGCGTCACAGGCGGCAATGACTGCGTCCGTCGCGTGGAATACACCCTTGGACTGAACGCCCACAGCTCTGCCGTTGTTGTTTACGACAATCTTGTCAACCTTGGAGAGAAAATGGATCTTCCCACCGAGATCGCGGTATTTCGCTTCCACCCGTCGAATCACATCAAGGGCGCCTCCTATGGGATAGCCGGCATTGCCACTCATGCGCGTGCCCAACATCAGGATTAACGCCACTGCCGAGAATTCCGTCGGCATGAGATTGTATAAGATGGACTGTATGGTCGCGCTCTGAAAGTCGTCGGCAAGGTCCTTCATAGTTCTGCCCATATACTTCCGCGCCAGCCTCAGAAACCCTCCACTTTCCCTTAATACTTTTATCAATGCGGCGAAATTTGAGGGTGCTCCGGCGGGCATTTTGGTTTTCATCATGGCTTCAATACTCTTGCAAAGTTCATCGATGGGCCTGCGGTCTGATGGCGAAAGTGAATACAGGAACTCCTTGAATTGGGCGATGGTCATAGGCAGGTCATACATCACACCGCCGACCTCCAGCCTGATGGATTCGGCGTTGAAAATCACCGTGTCTTCTGCCAACGCATCCACCTCGCGAAAGAGTTTGTAGTACTCGTCTCCCGGCCTTGTGCCTACCATCCAGTGGATGCAACCGTCGAACCGATAGTTTCTGCGCACCCAGGCCGTGCACATACCGCCGGCCCAGCCCGCCAATTCAAAGATCTCGGTATCAAACCCCTGTTGCTGCAGATGAATTCCCGCACTGAGTCCAGCTAAACCCGCCCCAACGATGCATACTTTTCTGCTCGCCATGTGGTAGCCCCCGGTCCTATTGGTTTTAGTGAACACATTTTCATTGAACTTTTGTTCATATTCTACCGTTGATCCTCTCGCGCGTCAACAAAAGATGATCGTTCGTTCACGTTAATCATGGAATTCGTTTTGTAACCTCACTTCGTTCCACATCGTCAAATAGTTGGGGTGATCAATATGAGTTGGACAACGTCCGCAGCTGTTGCCTCTCCGTCTCCCTGTCGGGGAAAAAGAGACTTTTTCTTGCCTAGGGAGACGGTGGTAGGAGACAATGAATGGCGTGTGCAGCCAGAGGCTGTAACGCCATTCATTGTCTAAGGAGCGGCGAAAGTGAAAATAAAAAAGGAAGACGTTAAGGGCCGCCACCCCGTCTTCCTTCACCCAAACTTTCGTACATCATCGTAGTGGAAAAGAAGACGAATGTAAATACATTTCTACTTACAGCAGTGTGCGTTCGCGTACGGAACGCTTGCGCCGCCGTCTGGCCCGTACTGCGTTGACGATCGCCAGATAGGCGGTAAACAGAACCCCGGAGGTCATTGACTTGCCCTCCTTCAAACATGTGTTTGCATCCATTGGCCATGACGTGCCATACTCTGTCCAGCAGAACTTGGATAGAAAGGAGACTGCGCGGATGGCTCGAGCCAGTGCCAAAGCCAAGCAGGAAGCGGTTCTATCTAACATAAAAGAGGCGGTAAGTGCGCGAGGGTATCTGCCGTCTGTCCTTGAGATCGGAGGCGCCGTCGGATTGACCAGCACATCCACGGTCCATGGCCATTTGTCGAAACTGGAACAGCGCGGGCTGATCCGGCGAGACGCAACAAAACCACATGCGATTGAGATTATCGACGACTCGTTTCACGCGCAGCCAGTCCAGGGCGCGATTCCCCTGCTGGGCAAGGTGACCGCCAACAGTTCCATCACGGCGGTCGAAGACATGGAAGAGTACCTGCAGGCTCCGCCCCATGACCGCGACGATCGCGACGTCTTCGCCCTGCGGGTGCTGGGAGACAGCATAATCGACACCGGGATCCATGACGGCGACCTCGTATATGTGAGGCGTCAGGCTGCGACGGACAACGGCGATATCGTGGTAGCCGTGACTGAAGACGACGAAGCTGCAATGAAACGCTTTTTTAAGGAGAAGAACCATGTCCGGCTGCAGCGGGAAAACAGGACGGTGCAACCCACGATATTTTCGCGCGTCACCATACTGGGCAAGGTGATCGGGTTATGGCATGTCGCGCCATAACCCGATCACCTTCTCTTTTTATACGAAAATGGTTCTTGTTTTTTGCTCTGAAGGCGCAAAAAAGTACCTATCCACTCTTGGAACGATGGCCTTACATTTTATGGGTTATGCAGATGCACTTTGTTCGAGTGTTACAGTGTA
>JAJZEE010000134.1 GCA_021805735.1 Bacillota bacterium | reverse complement strand
CCCAAGGGCCGCAATACTCGCTGCAGTACAATGCATGATACGTCCAGGCGAGTCATCATCGCGGCGGTGGTGTTGCGCAGCAGCATGACTGAATTTGTGCGCAATTGGTGCGCTCCCCAATGAACTACTGGCGGCTGGACTGGCGATTGCGGGTCCAGAACCAGAGCAGGGCTGCAACCAGTAAGGCAGCAAAGATGTAGGTGAACGTTGTGGAGTGCGCGTTGATCGACTCCCAGTGTCGGCCCAGTTGAAACCCGAGGAGGGTCAATACGTATACCCACGGAATGCTGCCAATAGTCGTGTAGAGTAGGAATTTTCCCCATTTCATATTGGCGATCCCGGCTGGAAGCGAAATGAATGTCCGGATGGCGGGCAGCACGCGGGCGATTAATACAGCCCATGCGCCATATCGCGCAAACCATCGTTCAGCCGCGGTGAAATGTTTCTCCGAGAACAGGATATACTTACCGTATCGTCTGAGAAGCGGTCGACCGCCTCGACTTCCGACATAGTACGCGAGCATGGAACCGACCATGTTGCCAGCCACACCTGCGAACACAGCGGCGGTGAAGCCGATATTGCCTTGGTATGCTTCAAAACCCGCAAACGTCATGATCAGTTCACTGGGCAAAGGGATGCAGGCGCTTTCCAGCAGCATGGAAAGGAAAACGGCTGCGATGCCATAATGGCGAATGGCATGTTCGAGACTCAAAGCAAGACCGTGCAATGGGCGTCACCTTCCGTAGCGTATGGAAAATTAGAGTAACCATTTTAGTATACAGGGTTATGAACTGGGAGTCTACTTGTCCGCTCATTTGCATACATGCTATAGTAATTGGGGCTCTCAGGCCCATGATGTCGTTCTGTAACGGGGGAGACTTCGATTGGGGTTCTGGAACTCAGTGCTTGATGGCGCGTTTATCGCCATGCAAGCCATAACCGGTCTCATCGGCGCCTACCAGGTTGTACTGTCGGTGTTTGGATTGATTCATCGGCGCCAGCCGATCTGTTTTGAACCAAAAAAGCGCTTTGCCGTCCTGATTGCGGCCCATAACGAAGCTAGTGTCATTGCCCCATTGCTCGAGAATCTGAAGCGGATGGAGTACCCGTCTCAGCTCTATGATGTATACGTGATCGCAGACAACTGTACAGATGACACGGCGCGCATTGCGCGAGCGCACGGCGTGATGGTGGCGGAACGTTTCTCTGAGGAGGAACGGGGAAAGGGATTCGCGATTCGATGGATGCTGGATCGACTGCGGAAATCAGATCGCGCGTATGACGCGGTGGTCATGTTTGACGCGGACAACCTAGCCGCCACGAATTTTTTGCGTGTGATGAATGATCGGCTCATGGCGGGCAAAAAAGTGATTCAGGGTTATCTGGATATCAAGAATCCATACGATTCATGGGTCAGTATTTCCATGGCGATATCCTACTGGTACACGAACCGAATGTGGCAGCTTGCGCGGTACAATCTGGGACTGTCCTGTGCTCTTGGGGGTACGGGGCTTTGTATCGATATGCCTCTTCTCAAACGACTCGGCTGGGAGGCCACCGGATTGACCGAGGATGTCGAATTTGGCGCCAAATGCGTGTCGGAGGGCATCTATCCGGTATGGGCTCACGATGCGCGCGTCTATGACGAGAAACCGATTGCGATTATCGCTTCGATGCGACAACGGCTCAGATGGATGCAGGGCCATTTTAACTGCGCCCAACAGTACATGTTGCCGCTTTTGTCAGCGAGCGCGCAGGAGCGGAGTCTTGCAAAACTGGACGCGGCGATCTATCTGTTTCAGCCTATGCGGTTTCTGATCCTGTTTTTCACAGGGTTCATGCTATTGTTTCAGATGACGGCGCCCAACTCATGGGCGGTTTCCGTAGCTACGGAACTGTTGCCAACGTGGTTTTGGGCTGCCGTGAATATTTTTATCCTGGTTCAGATGCCTCTGGCGATGGTCCTGGATCGGATTCCGTGGAGGGCCTATCTTGGTCTGCCGCTCTTTCCATTCTTTATGATCACCTGGTTTCCAGTAACGCTCATGGCTTTGGTTACCCGTCGTAACCGCGTGTGGAAACATACCGTTCACACCCGTGCCATACAGTTCGATGAATTGCGGTCACGGTAGAGATTGAAACGGATGGAGAGCCTGCCGGGAACCTTCATGTTTACAGCGGTGAACAAGATTACGCTGGTCGCTCGCCGTAGTGGATCATGGCGCGCACCGCATCGGCTCCCTTCATGCCAGGGTGTATGCCGATGGCTTCCGCCTCCAAGGTGACAGATTCGAGCGGCGCTTCCAGCAGCTGTTCGACGGTCCTGACTCCGACAGCCCGAGCGGCGATGATGCGGCGGTCAGCGAGACTGGTGTTTAGAAGGTGTACATCGAGCGCTCCGCACATGATGTAACCGATATCCGTTCTAATTGCGATCAGGCGGGTCTTGGGAAGTTCAACGGTGACGGCCAGGCAGACTGCATCGTCTATCGATATGGGCGTAATGTTCACCATGACAACTGATTCTCCTCTCTGTTTCTTTACCATATGGGGTGAGAGTCGTCCGTTGTGTCAACGACGCGATCATGACGAAAAATCATTTAGGGAGGATAGGTGCGGTATGGCTCGAGTCTTGCTGGCGACGCTCAATGCGAAATATGTCCATTCATCGCTGGCTCTGCGGTATTTGCGCGCTGCGATTGAAGACACTCATGACGTCGCCATGCTGGAGTTCACCATCCACGATCCGGTGGAGCACATACTCTCCTCCCTGTTTGAAGCGGCCCCCGACGTCATCGGACTGAGTTGTTACATTTGGAATATCGAGGAGACGGGCCGTCTGCTGCCTCTGATTAAAAAAATACTGCCGCAAACGGTGGTTGTTCTGGGTGGTCCTGAGGTGTCCCATGACTGCGCGTATTATTTGGCGCGCTTCCCTGCTGCGGACGTCATCGCCGTGGGAGAGGGGGAAGAGACGCTAAAGGAACTGCTGTACCAGTATGATCAGGGCGTCAGGCATTTTTCCGCTGTCCGGGGTCTCTACGTCAGAAACGAGACAGGGCTGATTGTCGGCACAGGAGCGAGGTCAAAAATGGATCTCAAACGGCTTCCAACTCCATACCCGGGCTCAAGAATGGATGAACTGCGTGACCGCATTGTCTATTTTGAGGCGAGTCGCGGTTGTCCGTTCACTTGTCAGTTTTGCCTGTCATCGATCGAGAGCGGCGTGCGTTACTTTCCTTTGGAGCGCGTAAAAAGCGACTTGGGTCGTCTGATAGACGCCGGAGTCAGACAGATCAAGTTTGTCGATCGGACTTTCAATTTGCGCCGTGACTATGCGATGGAGATTTTCCGCTTTTTGATCGCTGTCCCTGGACACACTACGTTCCACTTCGAAATCACCGGCGACATCTTGAAGCCCGACATCGTGCGGTGGCTTTGTGTGAATGTTCCTGCGGGACTCTTTCGGTTCGAGATTGGCGTCCAATCCACGAACGATGTCACCAATACGATCGTCAAACGGCGGCAGAATTTCTCCAGGCTGAGCGACACAGTCCGCATGATCGCTCAATCTGGCAATATTGTTCAGCACCTGGATCTTATCGCTGGACTTCCTGAGGAGGACTATGACACTTTCAGAAAGACGTTTAACGACGTGTATGCGCTTCAACCCAATGAACTTCAGCTCGGCTTTCTCAAATTGCTTCGTGGAACAGGGCTGCGCGCGACGACAGAACATTACGGTTACGTCTTTATGGATACAGCACCCTATGAGACGCTGTATAATGATAGCATGCCATTTAGCGATGTGCTTCGTCTCAAGCGTCTGGAGGATATATTGGAGAAATACTATAACTCCGGCCGATTTCCGCATGTCATTCAATATGCGACGGACAGGCTGTTCGACTCACCGTTTGACTTCTTCCAGAGTTTTGGCACATTTTGGCATGCGCAGGGTTGGTCGCGCATTGGTCATCAACCGTTGGATCTGATCAGGCGTCTAGTCCAATTTCTGGAGCGTGAAGGCAAGTTCGGCGATGTAGTCAGTGCTCTGCTGAGGGCTGACTATCTGCTGCGAGAGAAAGTGCGACCCCGCAGTCTGTGGTGGACCTCACTGCTGTCAGACGGCGATCGACAACGAATGATCAATCAGCTGCTGCGTCATCGCGACCTTTGGAACACACTGATGACGGAACAGGAACTCCACAGAACCGACATTGCCAAGCGTGTGATCATTGATGAAGTTCCTGGCGAAGCTCATCTTTTGTTGTTTCCGGAGATGAAATTGCGCGGTGATGACAGAGTGCGTCTGCTGTATGTGTTTCCTGCCGATACAGGAACTCCGATCGTGTTTTCATCGGCGCAGTTCGCGCGCGAAACTTCTGAAACTAGGGCTGATCCCTGATGAGCGGCGCGATGAAGCTGAAGGGTCTCCAGTTCTTTTGCCATGGACCAAGATGGCGTATACTACTTTTAACCCGGATTGACACGGGAGACCATGAAAGGAGGCCCCTGAGGTGTGGTTTATTGCACTACTACGAGGTATCGGGCATAATCCCGCGTTGCTGGCTGCTGTAGGTTCCATCCTCGTAGCACAGGGGATCAAAGTTCCCATATTTTATTGGACTGACCGCAAATGGGATCCTTCCAAAATGATGTCTACTGGGGGCATGCCGAGTTCTCACTCTGCGGCTGTGTCCTCGCTCGCGACTGTTGTTGGCATACGCGCCGGCACTGGCTCCATGCTGTTTGCCGCGAGTGTGGTGTTTGCGATTATCGTGATGTATGATGCCGCAGGGATACGTCGGCATGCGGGGGAACAGGCCATTGCTATCAACAAACTGGAGGCGGAGATCGGCAAGTACATCGACAGTTGGCCGATGGGTCTGCGTAATGAAGCTTATCAGAAGAAACTCAAGGAAATGCTTGGGCATCAACCCATCGAGGTTTTCATGGGTTGCATCCTTGGAATTATGATTGCTGTCATCGCCACCTTGTGAGTTGCAATTTGCGCTGTCAGGATACAATGGGAGCCTTTCGGCTCTCATTTTCTTCAGACAGAGTCATCGTCGCGAACATCCTCTCCGATGGCAAATATGTCTTCGTGGTCATGTTCCCGGTTTATTTTTTTCATCGTCTGTTCCAGGGCAAGCGCAGCAGTGCCCACGAGTGAACTGCCATAGATGAAGAGTTGCGAGGAGTCAGCAGGTGTTCCTATGGCATAGAATTCCCCCTTTATGGTTTCGAAAAGTTCGATAGTGAAGCGGTCGTCGCCGACCTGATATGCGAACCACTCCTTGCGCAGCAACTCCGCGTCCTCCCGAATGTGTACTGTTTTCCAGTCTCGCGACATGTTTGAACTCCTCTCTGACGCAATCGTTTAGTCGGTCCGTCTGATCGCCGCAAAGACAATCAGGCAAAATAACAGAATGACAATGCATACGAGGTTAAGCAGCATGGAAATCCCGTGAAGCATAAAGAACTGGTTGATCAGCGGCGTCGACGGTCCTGCAAATGTAGGAATCTGCAAACGGATTCGATTCATTGCGGGCAGAAGCGCCAGCCAACCCACTAGAGAAGAAGCGGCGGCGAGTGCGATCAGCGCTTGCGAAACGCGGACAAGGCGGGCTGGATTAGTTCCGTATGCACCGAAAGACGATGCAAATGAAACGACACAAAGCAAAGCCGTCAGTGTATAGTAAGGAGAGAATATGCGGGCGAGCACATGGCCCGCCGTATCGATCGGCAGCGTAGAAAAAACGGCCTGCGCGACGATGAATGTGAAAAAGACCATCGCGCCCAACGCTGTTCCCGTTGAGACAGTGTAGGTTGCCCGTAAAAACGCTCTCATCGATCGATCTCCTTAGAAAAGGCGTGATAACAGTGAAACGCGCATCCAGAGGGCTCCTTCTTATACTCTCGCTGGCAGCCTCCGTTACAGTGGTCGGGTGCGGAACCCAGTCCGGAAATTCGGGGCCCGTTCCCCAGCCCATCACGCAACCGAAGCCACAACCGAAGCCACAACCGAAGCCGCAACCGAAGCCACAACCGAAGCCGCAACCGAAGCCGCATACCGTCACCAAAACGGGCACTGGTCAGCAAACGCAAACGTCTACGGCCAAGGCACAGCAGGGAAACGGATCGTCCACTAAGGGCAGCAGCGGGAACAATACTACTGCCAGCCCCAACACAACGGGATCAAACGGTAAGTCTGGATCGACACCGAGCACCCCTCAAAAACAATCAGTAACCATTAACGTTGGGTCGATTGTTCTTTCACCCGTCAGTGTTGGTGTTACAGGCACTAACGATGTCTTTGTGCCAGTGTCACAAAATGTCAAAACCATCTTACTCCCAACGGGCTGGACGTTGCAATCCACATCGCTCGGCAGCGGCGGAACTTCGTTGAAACTTGTCAGCAGCGCCGATCCCTCGGAAATGGTTAGTGAGGTGATCATGCCGTCGGACCGAAATCTCCAGGACTTCTACAGTGCGCAACCCTCGAACTCTGTGCGTTGGCTGGTGACCAACCAGGTGGTGCGGTTTACCGTATCGAACCCCAACAACCCCTATCTGCAGCAGGGTATACTCGCAAACATCAGCTCCGGGGGATCGATTGGGGTAAATGTATATCTTCCGGCATCTGAACTGGCGACTGCGAACAAAATTCTTGACAGTTTTGTGGGATTGACGCCCGCCAATGGCGGCAGCAAGAGTTGAATACAAGTACGTTGCACAAAAAGACGGTTCCAGGATATATATGGAACCGTCTTTTTGAGTTTTTGTCCGCTAGGCGAATTCCTCCATTACTTTGTCGAACATCTCACGCTCCAGCGTGAGATTCTGTGCGTTGATCGGTTCGAGCTTATAACCCTGAATCAATTGATCAAACGGCTTGCGCGTGTCATCGTGGAAGACCAAGCCTGTGCACAGGCCGTCTGTTTCAGCGACTTTTGCCATGGCGGCGGAACGATCGGCGGCGTCGTAATTCGGGAAATCTTCAAGATGTACGACATGCTGTTTGTACCATTCATACGTATTCACCTTATTGTAGGTGACGCAAGGGCTGAATACATTGATCAGGGAGAAGCCTTTGTGTTCGATGCCGCCCTGAATGAGTTCGGTGAGTTGATTCACATCGTGTGAGAAGCCTTGGGCCAAGTAGGTGATACCCGCCGCCAGCGCAATCTGCAGCGGACTGATCGCGTTTTCGATGTTTCCGGCCGGTGTCGTCTTGGCCTTGAATCCAAAGGCGCTAGTCGGTGAGTGCTGTCCTTTGGTCAGACCGTAAATCTGGTTGTCCATCACGATATAGGTCATATCCATGTTGCGTCTTGCTGCGTGCATAAAGTGCCCCATGCCGATGCCAAAGCCGTCTCCGTCACCGCCGGAAGCGATAACTGTCAGGTCGCGATTGGCCAACTTGACGCCTTGAGCAATTGGCAGGGAACGACCGTGTACACCGTGAAAGCCATAGGCGTTCACATAACCGGAGATCCTTCCGGAACAGCCGATTCCGGAAACAATGGCCACGTTCTCGGGCTCCAGATTGAGATTGCCGAGTGCGCGCTGCAATGCGGCCTGTACGGCAAAATCGCCGCAGCCCGGACACCAGTTGGGTCTGACGTTATTTCTGAATTCTTTTACCGTTGCCATGCAAGCATCGATCCTTTCACTTGGGCTGCGATCTCATTGGGCAAGAAAGGCGTGCCATCGTACTTGAGGAAGCTGCTCATTTCAGCGTGCGCGAGACCGGATAACCGCATGAGGTGGAGCAGTTGGCCTGTGCCGTTGCTTTCCGCCACAATCACCTGTTTTGCCTTTGCGAGATAAGACTGTAGCGTCTTGACGGGGAATGGCGACAGTACTTTCACGTGGGCGTGGCCAATTTTTAGCCCCTCCTGATTGAGACGGGCCACCGCTTCGCCGATCGGACCTGCCGAAGACCCTACACCCACGACCAGTACATCTGGATTTGCTTCACCGGTATAAGTTACACTGTCTGGAAGTTCAATGTTTCTGAGTTTGCCCAGGCGTTTGTCCATCATCGCCGTATGGTTGCCGGCGATCTCGTCCGGACGTCCAATTTCACTGTGTTCTACACCTGTCACATGGTGAATGCCGCCTTTTTGACCCGGAAATGAACGCGGGGAAATTCCGTTTTGAGTGCGTTCATACCGCTTAAACATCTGCCCCTGTTCGGTTTGCGCGAGTTCTTCCGCTGTTGCAAGCCGTCCGCGGTCAATGGTCACGGCATCATAGTCAAATGGTTTTACGGATTGGCTGGCAAGTGAAAGTGCCAGGTCGGTGATCAGGATGACTGGGCACTGATATTTCTCCGCGTAATTAAAGGCGTCTATCGTCGCGTAGAAACATTCTTCTGGTGTAGACGGCGCGAGAACGACCTTGGGAATTTCACCGTGATTGCCAAACAGAACAGCAAACATGTCGCTCTGTTCGTGTTTGGTAGGCAGTCCGGTGCTGGGTCCGCCGCGTTGCGAGTCCACGATGACAACAGGAGTTTCGGTCATGCCTGCCAGGCCCAGGGCTTCCATCATGAGAGACAGGCCAGGGCCTGAGGTGGCCGTGAGTGCCCGCGCACCGGCGTATGCAGCGCCTATGGTCATGTTGAGCGCCGCTATTTCATCTTCTGTTTGAAGGACAACCCCGCCAACCAAGGGCAATTTTTTGATGAGGTACTCCATGACGTCAGAGGCCGGGGTGATCGGATAGGCGGGCATGACGCGCGCGCCTGCCGCGAGAGCGCCGAAGCCGATCGCGTCATTGCCGATCATCAGCAGATGTTTGTCTGGCACGGGAGGAGCCAGTTGGAATTCGGAAAAATCGCCGCCTTCGGCGCTCATTGCGTCGTAACCAGCTTGTACCGCACCAAGGTTTTGATCGACAATCTTTTGACTCTTGCGCCCGAACATACTCTGCAATACTGGCGCGCAAAAGGTCGGTTCCAGGCCCATGACTCGAGCGGTTGCTCCGAGAGCGACCATGTTTTTCATGATCGCGGCGCCGCTTTGCTCAGCCAGTTTCGTGAATGGTATGGAAAACAGTCTCACACCCTGAGCGATGTCCGCTGGCAACACCGGACTAAACTTTGCGTCTCCGATCACGATACCGCCGGAACGCAACTCATGCCCATTGAAATCGATCGTCTCTTGATCAAATGCCAGCAAAATATCAAGAAAATCCGCGCTGGCGCCCTTTTGGGACGTGCTGATACGAACCCTGTCGTTGGTATGCCCGCCTTTGATCCGGGATGAGAAGTGCCTGTACGAATAAATGTAGTAGCCCATTCGGTTCAGGGATGTCGCGAACGTCTTGCCGGTTGAATCGATTCCCTCACCCTGCTGACCGCCGACTTTCCAGGACAGCTCTTGCAACATCAAAGATCGG
>JAJZEE010000006.1 GCA_021805735.1 Bacillota bacterium | reverse complement strand
GTGGGGGCTCCTGTTTTTCGGTCTCTCGTCTGCCTTGTGCGGAGCGTCGTCATCACTCGCTATGCTGATCGCCGCACGCGCTGTACAAGGGCTTGGCGCGGCAATGGTACAAGCTACGGCGGCGTCGCTTGTGACCACGACCATCGCGCCTGAGCGACGCAGTGTGTCGCTTGGCGCCCTGGCGGTGTTTCAAGGCCTGGGACCGATTGCAGGTCCAAGCGTCGGTGGTCTGATTCTTTCGGTACTCAGATGGCGGTGGCTTTTCTGGATCAATCTACCCATCATCGCAGTCACATGGTTCTATGGCTATCGGCTGCGTCACCGCGTGCCGCGTACACTGGGAACCCATTCGCTCAATGTGACCGGGAACGCTTGGCTCGCCTTTACCGTGCTCACGGTGCTGCTGGCGACCGGTGGGAATATGAACCCCGACATGCGTCTGCTTTGGGCGCTCCTGGCGATCGCGGGCGGGGTTTTGTTATGGCGGTGGGAGCGAACTGACCGGACGCCGATCATCCCGCATACACTCTGGCGAAACCACACCTTTGCGGCGTCACTCATCGGTATTATGGCTGTCGGCGGGGCGACATCGCTCGGCTTTTTGATCCCCCCGTTTGTGCTCGAACGCGTGCAGCACATGTCTCCACCTGCGACAGGTTTGGTCAATATGGCGGCTCCTCTCGGCCTAATTCTGCTATCACGTCCGTCCGGGCGCTGGATCGTGCGTGTGGGGGCGATGCGACTTACCGCTTTCGGCCTTCTTGTGATGGCAATCTCTTTCGGAACGCTCGCAGTCCTATCCCCCCGCTCTTCGGCGCTTGTCATGGCCGCGCTGCTCTTTAGTTACGGGATGGGGGCAGGGATCTTCTTCCCGAGTAATTTGTCCTCTCTACTCGGGGCGGCCGGAACGGATGTACAATCGACACTGGGTGCGGTGCAGAGGATGGGGCTGAATCTCGGAACTGCAGTGGATACGGCGGTTGGGTCGAGTTTACTGTCTTTTTCGCTGGTCGCCGCCACCTCGTTGTCGGTCGTCGGGGTGCGCTACGCTTGGACGTATGGGGCGTTGACCTTGGTGGTGGCTTTGTTTCTGGCAATTCGGGCCATGGCTTTCGAGTGAACAGAGAAGTGCAGTGATACTTGTCGATTGGCCTGTATCCTCCACCCCATCGAACGGGATCTCGAAATATCAGGCAACCCACACAAGAGGAAGATAGGGTCCAGTAGCTGTATAATGGACTCAGGCGAGCACTGAGCTTCAAGCCGATGAATCAGACTCCATTGGGCCCGAAGTGCAAGCAGATCCTGAGGTTCGAGAGATGACCGAAAACAGCAGAACCGCATATCAAAAAGGCGATGTGATGACAACTGTCGAGTTGCTCCAATCCTTTTCCTGTCGTGAGCGGACCGCCAGGATTGGCTCTCCACAGTCCGAATACCTCGGCAGAACAGCCCCAACGAAGAGGAGCGTTGTACCATGCAAGTCACCTTTCTCGGCGGCGCCGACATTGGCGCCACCTGCCTTTGGTTTCGGACACAACAGGCGCAGTGGCTCGTTGACGCCGGCGCTCGCATGGACGAGCAAAACCCGCTCCCGGATCTGGCCGTCCTGGAACGGGAGCAGGCTCACATCCAGGCCATCTTCATCACCCACGCCCATCACGACCACATTGGCGCGCTGCCGACCGTTTCCCACCTGTACCCGGATGCACCGGTTTTCATGACGGCGCCCACGGTAGACATCGTACGGATCATGTTGCAGGATGCCTTGCGCTTGGGGGAGACCGAAGGGAAGACGGCCCTTTTCACGGAGGCGCAGTTTAGCGCCCTGTGGGATCGTGTACGCATCCTCCCGCAGGATCGCACGCTGGAGTGGAACGACATCCAGATTGCAACGTACACCGCCGGCCATATTCTCGGGGCGGTGGCCATCGGTTTTGCGACGGACGAAGGACGCGTCCTGTTCACCGGAGACGTGTCGATCACACCGGGCCGACTGATCGGAGGAGCGCATATCGCCAAAGGGGACACGTACGATGTAGTGATTACGGAATCGACGTACGGCGCGCGTCTGCACGATTCGCGGGCGTTGCAAGAACGCGCTCTCGTCGAGCAGGTGTCCCAGGTGATCGAGGGAGGGGGATTCGTTCTGATCCCCGCATTCGCCGTCGGGCGGGCGCAAGAAGTGCTGATGATTCTGCTGGACGCAATGGCGCACAATCGCTCTATTCCCAAATTCCCGATCGTGGTGGATGGCTTGGTGCGCTCGATCTGTCCGGTGTACGAATCCTATCCGCACCTGCTGCGCGGCGCCGCCAAGCGCAAGCTGCATGAAAAAGGCCGCCTGTTTCCGCTTGATGACGTCCAGTTCATTCGCCGCGGGGAAGAACGGCAGCAAGTTCTTCAGGGCAAGCCGGCCTGTATCATCAGTTCGTCCGGCATGCTGAGCGGCGGTCCGTCCGTGCAGTATGCGCAGGGTATCATGGGAAACGAACAAAACGCCGTCTTTTTGTGTGGCTACCAGGACGAGGAGTCTCCGGGCCGGCAACTGCTTCGGCTCGTCGAGCAACCCGTCGGGGAGCGGCGCTGGATCCTGCCGGACCGGGTCGTCTCCGTGAAGGGGCGCGTCGAATTGTATGGCTTGTCCGCGCATGCTGACCGCCGCGAACTGGCCCAGTTGGTCCAACAGGTCGAACCGGAAGCGGTCTGGCTGGTGCATGGCGATGACGAGGCGAAGCAGGCTCTAAAGCGGGAACTGGCCTCGTGTGTCGTGCAGATACCCCGCATTGGCGACACGTTGCAAGTCGTCCCAAAAACCCGAAGAAAGCCGATACGCGGACTCGTTCGACCCGGACAGATTGCGTTATGCGTATGGGAAGATTCGCTGGCGTTGGGTGTAATTCGAGCCATCGAGGGAGAGACGGTCTCCATTGAGCAGTGGAATCAGACGGTAGTTCAAACGGAGAGCGCCGGTGTATTGGAGACGCTGGGGCGGGTGCCTTCGGGGGAACTTCCCGGTCGCTACCTGCTTGGTCTGTGGGAAGCGGCAGAAGCCAGCGCGGCAGAGAATCGCTTGTACGGATACCGGCCGACTGAACGCATTGCATACCATATGGCCCGACAGCGCGGCACGGTCGTGCCCCCGGATGCCACAGGACAGGATTGGATCGCGCAGAAGTTGGAACCTTACGGACTTCGTAAGATTGAGGCGGATCGTCGGAACAAACAACATCGGGTGTTTCTGGCTTTTCCCTGGGCGATTCCATTGGATCTGCGCAAACAGGTCGAAGATCGCGCTTGGGACGGATGGCCGTACCGCATTGAACCGTTTGTCCACGCACCGACGCTGATTCACCACGTCGAACGGATGTTGCAAAAGCAGGGTGTCGCGGTGACCGTTGGCGGACCGCAACTGTTTACAGACGAACAACGCATCGTCATGCCCGTGTATGGCCAAGTGTCGGATGCGGTTCGTTCCGCAGTGGAGACCGAGTTGACACAGATCGTTGGCGGTGCGGTCTCGTTGCAACTGAAAGCCTCGTCGCCGACCTCTTCGACACGCGTGGAGCAAAACGATGCCATGCGGGCCGCCAAGGCACGCCTGCCGGAATCCTTTCACGTGTCCAAAGTTGGCGTGGATCCGGCGGCCGGAATTCTGCGGGTCATCGTGTGGTTCCCGGACGCAGTGATCAACACCCCCGAGGCCAAGGCATGCGAAGAGCACATTGAACGCGAGACCGGTTGGCGCGTCGAGTGGGGCACGACCACCAACCAGACGCAACTCTCGATCGCAGTTCATACATGCATGGAGCAAGCGGGCGGACGCGTGCTGGCTCAACCATCCCTGCATCCGGCTCACAAATCAGTGGAGGTCAGGACGGACGGAACTGGCCCGGCTTGGGAAGCGGCGAAAACAGCGTTTCACAGGGAGACCGGATGGGAATTGCGGCTTCGTTCGACGGACGAAAGCAGTGGGCAAGACCGTCCGGTAAAACCCGGCGCGATGACGATGCACGATGCGTTGACGTGGATCGAGCACGAGGCGAAGCAACGAAACATTGCACTATATCGCAAATCCTGGTATGGAGATCGTGTGGAACTGGGATTCTTGACTCCGGAATTGGGGAACACCCATGGTGAATGGCTGAAGGCGTGCTTCAAACAGATCGGCGTTCCGGTGCAGGTGGCGCAAAGTGTCAACCAGCAAGCCCTCGTGGCGCTCGTCGATCACTTGCTGCGCAAGGCGGGTATTCCCATGACCGCCCAACCCAGTGTGTTTCTGGCGGACAAAACCGTGGCGGTGCGAATCTCCGGAGAGATCCCCGCGGCGGTGCAGGAAGTCTTTTATGCACAAACCGCCGGATGGACGTTGCGGGTTCGATAAACGCGCGTTCGGGAGGCCATGTCACGTCAACTACCACTACGCACATTCGGTCGATAAGAGTGGAACATCCATTGGATACAACTTCCGATATCGTGGAATGCGCGTTCCAGCGTCTTCGCACATCAGCTTGTCGGAAATCTGTTGGTCACGCCCATCACGGCGCCCGGGCGATACGAGCTGGTCATTCGTGGGCTATTCGGAATTCGCGGACACTGGGTGTTGCCCTTCGTCATCCCGTGACCCCTTTGCGCAGACCGTGCGCGCGGCCCGTTGGAAAGACGCATGGGAACGGTCTGAAGCGAACCAAGTCTCCGCAAGGGGTCACCATTCTGTTCCTGCCCTGAAGCCCCTTGATGGCCGGTTCGTGTCTGGCAGCCGTTACATCATCGCGCATCCATTTCATGACCACAGTCTAGCTCCTGTTTGGCCCGTTGCGAGACGCAACTCGTCGATCAGGCTGTCAAAATCATACGAACCGCGCATCAATCGGATGACGGCGTCTCTATCCTCCAGATCCTCGGTATACACCAACTGCTGCATGAACAATCTTGGTGAAAACAGACGCTCTTCGTCTTCGACAAACACTTCGCGGGCATCGGCATTGATTTCTTCGAGAGTCGTCGCACCGCTGCGCAGAATGCAAGCCAGATCAACGTAGTCGCGAGCCGCGGCCCTTCTCCCAACGGCAAACGCCTTTTGCAGAGCGATATCTCGAACATCAGCAAGCAGGATGCCATCGGCGCGTATAAGCGGATGTTTCCGCTCAAAGGGGTACGCCAGGAACGTCGTTTTGACCTCCTCAATCTCCAACCAGATTTGATCCGCCGCGCGGAATGAAACGGGCAGTTTAGTTTGTGGAAATGTCTTCTCGAGCGCGGTCATGATCTCCTCAGTTTGGATTTTGTGTAATGATTTCTGGCTAAAAAAATCGAGATCAACAGAAACTCGATGCCCTAATTGCAAGGCTAACGCAGTGCCGCCCGACAAATAGAACTTCTCCATGAGACCCGTATCCTTGAACCGCTTCAACACATGCGCAGCCTTCGGATCGATGCTGTCCCAAGAAATCATGCCGCTACACCCCCGGGATTTTTCGAGTGGGACGCCAGCGTTCGCCTTTTTGCAAGGGAGGAAGCGATTTTCTCCAAAGCACCACAGACCAAAAATTTGCGACAGGCCGCGCAAGCGTTTGGTTCCCCTCCAGATCCGACCGGAGGACTTCCTCAAATTTCTCTCTTCCATAGTATTGGGCCGCCCAATGGATTTGCTCCCATTCTCCGCCTTGCATAATCGTCTTGATGACGAGCTTCCAATCGCGGTCCAGATCGAGACTGTCCGGTTCGTAGTTGTGGAACAACGGTCGAATGACGTCGGGCACGCCCATAGAACATCGTCTCCTCAGTGTTGTTAAAATCAGTATACCGCGCCAAATGAACCTTGCAACTCAAACACGCTTTTAGCTGCTCTGCTGTTCCTTTCCCCCCAGCCCCAGGCGATAGGTGACGGCGCCCACACGACTTTCATCTCTCTATGCGATTCGCCGCACACGATGAAGAGATCAGGCTGAAGCACTCTGTCAACCTGATCGTCAGCAACGTCCGCGTCGTCAAATGTTAAGTCCGTCGGTGAGCTGTATGACGGGCAACTTTGATCCGATTGCCGCAAATTTTCATCGAACACCATTTGCGTCGGCCACTTGCGTCCATAAACAACAAAACGCAATCTGGGTTCGCGCAGCGGTGAAGCGTGCGCAACTCTCCAGACACCAGCAAGCGGAGCGCATCCACTGCAATAAGAGAAGCCAACGCATCGGGCGGGCGCCCAACAGGAACCGGCACCAACGCGTCAGCCTGGACTTTGTACGAAAATGGCGCCCGTTCAATCAGATTTTCGAGATAGGCAACCCAACTATGATCGACCGGCCTGTCGTCCGCCATCTCTTCAAAGCCAGTTCTCAAGAACGTACGAACTGCCCGCAAAGGGTGAAGGCTACCCGGTACGATGCATCCCCCAGCGCATGGCTCATACGCCAAACTCCCTGATTTCTGCATGGTTTTGATCCATTGCTCGAGATCCCCATCGGACACAAGCAGATCATGCCGGACACCACGTCGATTCACCTCGGTGTTCACCAGATCAAGGGAGAGATGGCCAGAAATGAGCGGGAACGCCCTGTAAGTTTCCATCACTCCTTTTTCAACCTCCTTGTACACTATGACTCCGTGATGGAATGGGCGAACTCGGCTTCAACGCCTGGCTGAATCGCGTACGATCCCCTTTATCACTGTCGATAGCGACGTTCTGCCTCATCAATCGGATAGTCGTTCGCACTCATGTCCCGGCGTTTCATGAGTCCCTCTTCATCGAATTCCCAGTCCTCCATGCCCATGTAGCTCATTCGTCTCTTGCGAACCATATAAGCCAATAACTCTATGTTCCTCATGGGAAAAAACCCAGATATCCACTACCTGTGCCCGCCCGCGAAATACGTCCACCGAAAATCTCCAAGGTTAAACTGGCCCATGACACCGATTGAAGAGTGAAAATGCACCACTCTTCCCCTATCGGCAAACCCGCTCACCGTGAGGGTTCCAACAGATCGCGGACTCACAAACTGATAGGTATAGTCCAGACTTCGATGGCTCGCGCTCGGCAAGGAGACCCCGATATAGCCTCCGTCTCCTGCGGCTCCCGACTCGACATACAGAGGCCACCATTTCCCACCCGCGCGAACTTGACCGTCCTGCCAGACGGCGGTGAAATGATTGGACCAATGCCACGGCAATTTCTGCGTCTCGCCTGGCGACAGCAAACGCTCGGGCGACATGGTCGTGGGCGCGACTCCGCCGTTCGCCGGAAACTGCAGGGTCCATGTACGGCCTCCGTCTGTCGTATGGAGAATTTGCCCGCGATTTTCCGCATTATTGGACACGACCCACCCTTGTTGCGCAGTCGGAAAGGAGAGCGCCGCAACGTTATGAATGCCTGGGAGCGTCACCGCCCGCGCGACTTTTGGAGAAGCGACGGTGAGCGAAGCAGTCCCCATGCCGCAGGCTGGACAGGCCCCGGCAAATTCGGCCCGCCCGTTCGGACCGACCGCAAACGGACCCGGGTACGCGTCAATCGCCGGCGCTCCGCGCGCCCCTGGATAGAGTACCGTTGCAAACGCGCTCTCGGCAAACGCGGCGCGCCACGTTTTTCCTCCGTCGCTCGTCGCGTAGACGACGTAGGCGGATTGGCTCATGGCCGCAGTGTTCGCGTTATAGTATACCCACACGTGTTTCCCGTTGGCGCCTACGGTTGGTGACCAAGTCATGTTTTGCCCACGAGAGATAGGGGCCTGAAAAACCCGCCTCCACTTGCGACCCTGAGAATCGCGCACCCACACGCTCCGGTTGGCGGCCGCCCATAACTGGCCGTCCGCATAGGAGATCGAGTAAACTCCGGTGGGACCGCCCGTGTTGGACCAATCCTTCCCTCCGTTCGTCGTCCGAACGACGAGCCCTCTGGAAATTCCGAAACCCAGGTTCCCTTTTACAAAATCGATCTGCGACAAGAGGCGCGTGTTTGGAACCTGAATCCACTTCTGCCCGCGAAGACGCAACAAGCGTTCGCCCTGCGAAGCCCAGCCGCCCTGCAGCGCCCAACCCGCCTCAGCGCTCATCATGTCAAGCTGCATCACCGTTCCCGGTCGCGAGTACACCCGGTACCACGTCGCGCCGCCGTCTCTCGTCGCGAGGATGATCCCCGTTCCCGCCGCCCACCCGTCTTTACCGTTCACAAAATCCACGGTCCCGAAAGTGGCTCCCGTCGTCCGCACGAGGACGCCCGCCATCTTCTTCACGGCCGCGTGTTCTGAAGGGACTGCGGAATTTATCGCGCCGCAGCCTGTGGTGACAGTAAGCAGCGCCATCATTGCGACTGCGCTTAAGATCCGTATAAAAGTCACATCAAAAACCCCCTTCAAGACAACAGACGAGAAAACCCGCACGGAGGTGACAAAGACATCTTTTCCCATATAATAATGAACGAATCCGCATTCGACTACAGGGGGTTCCCATGAAGCGACCCGATGCGGAGGGAACACTGTCAGGCGTCATTGATTGGGGAGACGTGCATATTGGCCATCCAGCGATCTGGACGACGAGACCTGGAACCTTGCCCGGTTTCGGGCGCTCTACGTGAATCTGTACCTGCTGGTGCACGCGCGCGATATCGACAATGCGCTGCAACTGCGCGAGGCGAAAACGGCGCTCGAACTTGCCTTATCATGAGTGCGGTTTCGTTTATGCGCAGACTGCTATGATAAACGACTTCACCATTCTTCGTATCCATTCGGAACTACTGATCCGGATGAGCGAATGCCGCGAGTCGTGAGTCCGAACTATGAAGCGTGTTCCTATACCGCTGCGCAACACAGGGGGTTCACAAGTATAATGAAAGGCGAACCATGTCCCGGCACTGAATCCCGTTCTCGTAGATGGGGTCGGGATAATGCCTGATAAAAAAGTCCGTGTCGATCCCAACCATGCGGAACCCGCATTTCTGATAGAGCGCCAGTTGTCCGAGGCTAGAGTTGCCCGTTCCGACTTCCACCGTCCTGCAGCCCATGGAACGCGCAGTGTCAATGGCGTGGCACACCAAGCGTTTTCCGATGCCTTGGCCACGCTCCGCTTCCGCAACCGCCACATTGACAAGTTCGACCGTTTGCGGACGGGTATCGATCAACACATATACACCGACGGTTTGCGCATCCCGAGCGGCGACAAAACACTGCCCGCGACGGATGTAACTCCGCACAACCTCCTCGCACGGGTCGGCCTGCAAAAGCAAGGAGATCGGGTACCCTTCACCAGCGCGCAAACGGCGAATAGAAACACCTTCCACCAACCATCCCCCCATACTCCCGTCCGCTTGCCCGCGACGGAGCGCGTCCACCCACGCGCATTGGACAAATGCACCACTCCCTCTTCTCATCGGCGCCATACCATAAAATTCATGAGCTGTGTGGTGATTCGGGCGCCGAGGTTGCCGTGCCAAATGCGACTGACGGAGAAGCTGCCTGCCGGAGCAACACCCTCAGCCAACCTCCTCTGCGGCCGGATTCGCCCGTGATCCAGCGCTCTTTCGCAGCGTAGCCGGCCATACGCCCGTCAATACGACAGCTGCTCTCGGGAAACGTTTTATTTTGGATGGCATCAGGAATATGGTGATTGATAGGTTATATGAATATTGACTGCCAGAAGAGCAAAATGTGCGCCGGATTTGACGCTCCTCTTATATCAGCTCTCGCGGTGCGTCCAGCGGGATCGTAGCAGATACGCAGCCGCTTTGGGCTGTCGCTGGCGTGTGAAGATGCCCTTGCGGTTGCCAAGAACACGGGTCGGGCTTTGTTTTGTGGCAAAGTCCGCAAAGTTCCATACGTGTTCTCCGATGACAAAGTCGAGTCTATCAAAGACGCGATGATACCGAGATAGAAATTCCCACTGAAACTCCTCTGTAAACAGGACGGGCGGGTCCTGGTGGAATCCGGCCACCGTGTCGGCGCCGTACTCAGTGATGAGAATGGGCTTGCCGAATCGCTCGTGCCAACGCCGTAAATCGTCTTCCAATTGCGTCTCAATGACTTGAATGTCACCCGAGTCCGTGTACCAGCCGAGGTAGCGGTTGACGCATAGAACGTCGAACAGATCGGCCACGTTTGACTCGTCGGGTAATGTGTATTCGACAATAGCCGTGGGACGGGTAGCGTCCAGTTGGCGCATGGCCTCTGCGACGCGGGCGAAGTAGGGGCGGGCGCCTGACTCGTAGGTGGCGGCCTCATTGGCTACGCTCCACATGACGACGCAGGGGTGATTCTTGTCCCGTTGCACCAACTCCTGCAGTTGATGGATGTGCGTTTCGAGCAATGTGTCGCCAATACGATCCGGAACGAACACAGTCTGGTTCCGGTCCCACATATTTAATCCCACAGCGGGCGCCTCGTCGATTACGACCACACCCAGTTGATCCGCCAGATCCATGATCTCATCTGCATACGGATAGTGTGACGTGCGAAAAGAATTCGCGCCAATCCACTTCAGTAAATTGAAGTCCTTGATGTTTAATGCCGCATCAAGCCCCTTGCCGCGAATGTCGGCATCCTCATGCTTGCCGAAGCCCCGGAAATAGAACGCCTTGCCGTTAATAAAAAAGCCCTGCTCACTGACATGCACCGTGCGAATTCCAACCGGTAAAGGGTACTCATCGACAATTCCGTTCCTTGGGTCCGCCAACTGAGTCACGAGCGAGTACAGGTAAGGGGCGCCTGGCTCCCAGAAGTGGGCGTCTGGTACGACTATTGTGCCGGATGCCCCGTGGCAGACGCCAACTTTGACACCACTCGAATCCAGAAGGCACACTTGCAGGTTAACGGGTTGCCCTTCTTCACCATGGCGTCGGCATCCTTCTTGGCTGATTGCCTGATGGATTTCGTAGCGGATAAGACCCGTCGCACCCTCAATGTCAGTGCGTACCGTAATGTCGTCGATGTATCTCTGGGGCGTCGTATACAAGGTCACCGGCCGATGAATGCCCGCATAGTTAAAAAAGTCATGGAAGTACTTTTGACGTCTGTGGTTCAACGGTTGGCCAAAGTCGTCCACATCATCAACAAGGCCCGGCGGTAATGTCGTCCAGTCGAGCACGTTATTCACTTTGATGGTAATTCTGTTCTCGCCGCCAAACATGACCTGCGACGAAACCTCCCCCTCAAAGGGTAGAAAACCGCCTCGGTGTTGCGCGACATGATGTCCGTTCACCCAGATGGATGCATGATGACACGCGCTGCCCACGCGTACAACCAACCGCTTCTCCCTCCAAGATGCAGGTATCCAGAATTTCCGTTCGTACCAGACGTCACCCACATGATCGCGTAGACGCGCATCCTGAGTGATGTCGTTATAGCTGGCGGGAACAGGCATCAGGATGGCATCCGTCAATTCATGAGCATGCCACTCTGCGCGCTCTCCCTCGCCATGCCAGTCCGGCTTGAAGCGCCAAATACCATTTAGGTCTTTCTGCTCGCGCGTTGAGGATTCCCGTGGAAAAAGCATGGTACCATTCTCCTTTTGTGACGAACAATTAGGACCGGGGCTAGGCGTAACAACGTGCCTTTTCATATCGTCAGGCCCGTTCTCCCCGGTTGTTATCCAACTCCAGGTTCCCGTTCTCCAGGAACGGCCCGTTCCGCCCGCTTCGATACAACCACATAGAGGACTTCGGCTGGCCGGCCCGGTTCGTGCAGCACCTGCGAGCGGCAACCGTAGATGTATTGCACGTGCTTGACGACGACCGTCTGTGCCGGCATGTGCTTGAACTTACGGCGGACTTCCGAACTCATCTCGCACATAAGATTACCACATATTACGGTTGGAATTGCCACGTCAAAGACGCTGTGGAAACGGTCAATATCCCTTTTGGCGACCATAGGATTTGCGTTGGTACACCGTTTTTCCCAATCTGCTGTGACGCAGCGCCCCCAACCTCTATCCAATGCGTCCAAGTCCATGCCCAAACACTGGGCTTGACGTTCCGCCTACGGGAACCCATCACGCTCGAAAACTCCCCGCACCGTTGTTCCACCATCCCTGCGTGCTCATCCCAGGTTTGGATGTTTAACTTCGATGGAAGGGCTCAGGGGCGCAAAGGAGTGGAAAACACGCCCCAGTTCGTTCCCGCATAGAGTGTTTCGCCCACAGCGACCAACGCGGGAATCTGACCGGATCCGTCGGCAGAACTGTCTCCCGACAATTCGGGAGAGGCGCCCGCTTGCGTCCACGTTTCCCGGTGATACGTATAAACGCCGCCACCGAGCGTTCCAGCGTACAATACCCCACGAATGGAAATTAAAGAGATGAGTTCTTGTTCTAGGGGAATGAACACTTGACTTTGCTTCCCCATTGATTTCCAAACTCCCTTGCTGTACATAGTCACTCCGTCCAACGCCCCGACACAGAGTACACCATCCACGTTTGTCAAGGCCACCACCGGATAGCCGGAATATCCAATTTCTTTCCACGCGCCGTGAAGGTAGGCAAATATGTCATTGCCCGAGCCGACATCCTCGGTGCCTGTCGCTGCATAGAGCGTCCCGCCAGCCTGTGTCAAAGCGACGATTGGGATTGTCGAAGAGGCCAGTAATCTCCACGATTTGTTGTCGTATGTATACACTCCGAAATTGGTCCCCGCGTACAACACGCTGTTGATGGTCACCAGAGCATGCACCGTATTCGTGTCAACCTTGCCGTTCCGTGTAACATTAGGGAAAGTGTGGATCAAATGCCACTGGCCGTGGTTGAGAGAATAGACGGTGTTTCCAGAACCGGCGTACAGGACGTTATGGAAGTTCACCAAGAACGGTACGATGTCCGTGGCATCGGTGTTGATTCCGGACAGGTGCGTAGACTTTCCCGCCAGTTTCCATCGCCCGTTGCTAAATGAGTAGGCTCCGCCGCCGTTGGTTCCCGCGTACAGCACACCGCTTGCGTACGCCATGGAGAGGATCCGGTTGGAGTTGTCCGCGCCACTCCCGGGTTCATTGGCAGAGACGCCGAGTGGGTACCAGACACCCCCACTGTATTCGTAGGGCCCCTGGACGGTTCCTGCGACCAGTTCATTGTTTTGGAGGGTCAAGGCTTGAATTGTGCTGGATCCATCGCTGTCGTTCCCGGACAAGTGAACATCGGATCCGAGCTGTCGCCACAAGCCCCCACGGTACTCGTACACACCGGCCTGCGTACCGGCATACAGCGTTCCATTGCGGTATGCCAATGTTTGAATATAGTTGCTGGAATCACTATCTTTCCCGGACAGGTATGAGGAAGTTCCCACCAAGCTCCACGTGCTGTTATGATCGGCATACACGCCATTGGCCGACCCGGCGTACAACACGCCGTCGACATTCAGCAAGGTTTTAACCTCGTCGGTATAGTCGTAGGCACTTCCCGAGAGATACCGGGAGGTCGTAGTCAATTGCCAGGAGCCGTTGTGAAATGTGTATAGTCCTCCGTCGGTGGCCGCGTACAATTCACCATTGACAACCGCCAACGAATGGACATCAGCCGTCAGCGGGTCGTACTGATTTATATAGGGCGATGTTCCTACGAGGCGCCAGGAGGCATTTTCGTACCCGTAAACTCCAAACGCGGTGGCCGCATAGATGACGCCGTTCATGCCCGTAAGGGAGTGGATTTGCGCCGAAAGAGAGTTGGACCCCGTCGAAGGATCAGCGTGCAGAATGGGCGATGTTCCCACCATGCGCCAGGCGCCGTCGGCATAGGAGTACACTCCGTTGGTGGTTCCGGCATATAGCACACTGTTGATGTTCGCAAGGGTCTGTACAGCCTTGGGGCTGTTATTGCTTTCTACTGGGGAGTGATTTCCTATGTATCCGACGGGATTCCACGATCCGTGTGTGTACGAGTACACACCGAGGTTGCTCCCCGCATACAGAACACCGTTCATGGAAACGAGCGCCGTTCCCAGATGGGGTACGTATCCAGACAAATAAGGCGATGGGCCCACCATGCTCCAGTTTACATTTGGCATGGATGCTGCATGCGAGCGATTCGCGAAACTTCCTGACAGTAACAAAATCATGAGGACGCACATTACGATATTGAGAACCTTGCGCAGCGACTGCCTGGACCTGGCCACTTGCATTCCTCCCAAGAAAGCGTCGAATGCTGACTACACGAACCTATAAAACTGTCAATACACTTAGCGGGCTAGAGGGCTAGAGGGCTAGAGGGCTTGGTGCGTATCATGACAGCACAGTGAACGCTTGGTCGAACGACGAGAAGAACACCAAGGGGAACACAGATGATTGGCCAGCATCTCATTATTATCACATATACTGAAAGAACACAATATTGCACTAATTTCGCTGAAGTGTGCTTGAGCGTTGCCTCTTACTGTTTGCGACTGTGCAGTTCGATGATGGCAGCCACCTGTTCAAAGGTGTATTTGAGATTGACGACATCGACGACAAACGCTAGCACACTACACCACTTGACGGAACGCGACCGAGTCTTGATTTTTGTCGGATAACACCTTGACATCGTCTTCAGGAATCATATAATTTAGAATTATTAGCAGTAAATAAACGTCCGTATACGAACGTCACCGCCTTGCTCGTCATGAATGGGGTCTTGTATGCCGGAACGGCGTGGGGCGTGTATTCATTCGGCGGGAGGTAATGACGCAGCACGGCCTTCGTAGCCGCTCATCGGAACGAGGGTCGTGGCATTTTGTACCAGGCAGGTCTCGCCTGCTCAACAGCGAACATGCCACAGAGAAAACCAGGACTAACAACAAAGGAGGAATGCTTGTGTCAGCGCTTGTTGCACTGCTCTATGTCATCATTTACTTTCTTTTTGCCGGGGCGTTGTATGGCCTATTTAGAAAGGCGGGCATCAAATATCCGTGGTTTGCTTTTATCCCGATTTGCAGTACGATCGGGCAGTTGTGGGTGATCGGGAAGAGCGGTTGGAACGTCCTTTGGCAATTGGTTCCCATCGCGAACGTCGTTTTCGCGATTATTTGGGGCGTGAAATTTCTGCGCGCATACGGCAAAAGTGGTTGGTGGATGCTATGGGCCATGCTGCCCATCAGTGACATCGTGTTCTCCATTATGTTCCTTGTCTGGGGATATGGAAGCGAGACGCAATACAGAGGCGTTCCGCAAAAATTCCGTGAAGACACTTGGGGAGGTTCGAAAACAGATGGGGGAGCCGATAATCGCAGACAATCGACTAAGCAACGAATCGCAAAAGTCCTATCGGAAATCAACCAAGACAGCGACTTTTTCGATAACAATGATTTCTAAATAAAGCGACTGCAAAGGGTGAGTGCAGTTGCCAACCAGGAACTTGGAATTCAACTGCACTCACCAAACAAGAACCGTAGTCAGGCCCACCTGACGCGGGTGTTTACGGCCGAATGTCTGCGCCGAAATCCTCTTGTTGATGGCTGAATAAAAGAGAGAAACAGGGCTACTGATTGCGAAACGCCTGTCGAGTGGGCGTTGCCCAGATGAGATGCATCATGTCAAGCCAATACCGTTCGTGCTTAACAATTTGTAGTTGGGATTGCCTGAGAAGCTTGCCGATGTCTCGGTTCGCATGACATCCGATGATCCGAACATGGACCGGGTCAATGAGTTTCAGCATCGAGTTCAATATCCAGGCTCATCTGTCCCTCAATCAGGCGCTTGTCCAACAGCTATTTTGATTACACTCGTGCCTGATCTGGAAGCCTGTTCTTGGAGCATGTCGGAATAAATCATTCTCTTCTCCTTCGCAATATTGTTTATGGTTTCTAGCCGCTGCATTTGTTGCTCCAGTTCCTCGATATGCCGATCCAAAATTTCAATACGTTTGCTTAATATACCATTGATGTCTATCGAAGCATTGTCTTGGCTCCGTAGACAACCGTGCTTCGTGAACGTTACGATGTCCTGCAGTTTCATCCCCGTTTGTTTTAACCCGTGAATGAAGTAAATGAACTGTAGATCCTCATCGCTGTACTGCCGAACTCCATTTTTCTTCCCATACTGACGTGAAGGATTGGGAATAAGCCCGATTTTTTCATAGTACCTCAAGGTAAATGCTGTAATGCCCGTCAATCTGGATACCTCGCCAATCGAGTGCATTGGGTATTCAACCTTCTTTCGTTAATCATTAACAAGAACGATCTTCCCGACAGCTAAAGACTTTTCAAGCAATTCCTGCGCCCGTCCAGCTTCCCGTAAGGGAATGCGGTGGGAAATTAAAGGGTTGATTTTCCCTTCGTCTAACAGGGATACGAGGAACTGAACATCCTCCTGGAACCAATCCAACCGTTCTTTTTTTAGAGACGTGATGCTGTATAGATAGATAGGATTACCTGTATCCGTAGTTCGCCTGTTCGATAGATTCTTCCAGCTTTCCGCCCAATCCTTTGCTTCGCCTTGCTCAAGAATCGAAGTATAGCCGTATCCTACGAATCGTCCATTCCTGCTTAAAGTTCGGAGTGAACGTTCATAGTTTTGTCCCCCGATCGAATCAAACACGGCATCTATGCCATTTGGAGCCTGGATGCGGAGAATGTCTACAAAATCTTCATTACGATAATCAATTGGCATTGCGCCAAAACGCGAAACCGCGGAATGTTTGGTGGAAGAAGCCGTACCGAACATTCTCAAATTCGAGAGTCTTCCGAGCTCCAGTAGTGCGGTGCCAACTCCTCCGCTTGCTCCATGGATAAGAATGCTCTCACCCGGAGATACCTTCGCAATGCGGTGCAGCATTTGATAGGCGGTTACGTAATTCAGTATAACCGCATTCGCTGATGTGGCGTCAATATGCGCCGGAATAGAGACCACTTCATCCGAATTCGCATATACATACGCTGCATAGCCACCAGTACCATTAAAAAAGACCGCAACTTTTTCCCCTATGGAATATTGCTTTACTCCATCTCCCAACTCATCAACAATGCCTACCACGTCGTATCCAGGTGTAAAAGGGGGAGTTGGGGACGAGGGATACTTGCCCTCTCTTCTCATGATATCCGCCAGGGCGACCCCGGCACTCTGTACCTTAACCCGAATCTCCCCTTTGTCCGGGGTGCGCAAAGGCTCCTGTACCACTTCAAGGACTTCTGAACCTCCATATCTGGTTACAATCTGGCGAGTATTTAACATGTGCATCTCTCCCGAGCATGAGAATGATTGCTGTCTGCATTGTATTTGTTAGAGCAAACTCGAAGTCAAGTGGTTCAAAATGATTTGCCTTCACATTTCATGGTACTGTTTACCCGATCCAGCTTAGAGTTTTCTTGTGTACTCCCTCAACTGACGCCGTATGGTATAATGTGGTTGTTCCGTGGCGGCCGATTGTGAAGCGGATCGGACGCCGCCCATGCACGTGAGACGGAGAGTGTCTGATGCAACTGTCGATTCGCGTCACCGGAGAGGGCGCAGATATCCTCTCCTTTTTGCTCGCCAAGAACCCCGCCAACCTATACGACCGTCAGGAGAAAGGCCATCGAGTCCGTCTCTTTTATCCTGTATGTGCTCCGACGGAGGCGGAGGCGGTGCTGTATGTCACGCCGGATCCGATCGAACTGGTGACAGGCAGTCCCGATTCCTATGACATCACGCACCACATCAATGACAGGCAGTTTGCCATAAGCAGCCTGTTTTGCTCCTTCGCTCGACAGGCGCTTGCCACCGCGCTAAGCGGCCGCTGTCAAGAGGACTATCGCGGGTGGGTGAATCACCCGTTTGCCATGACGCTGTCTTTCGGACCTGTGGCCTCCGAACTGTCGGACGAGGGCATCGCGGATTTGTTTCACCCCCTGGGATATGAGATCGTCTGCGAGCGCAAGGTTGTCTCGTCGGCGCGGGCGGAACGAGACGATCCCACGGCGCGCTGGCTGACGCTGCGCGGAACCGCCACGGTGCAGCGCGCACTGCGGCAACTCTTCGTGCTGATCCCGGTGATGGACGATTACCGGCACCATTTCCTTGACGAGGCTGAACTGGAGCGCCTCGAGCGCTTTGGCGAGGGATGGCTTTCCGAGCACCCGCTGCGTGGATTCGTCGTCCGTCGGTCGCTGCGGTTTGGCGATCTGATCCGGCTCGCGCGCGAGCGATTCCAGTGGTTTGACGAAGTGTCATGGCAGGAGCCGGGCGCCCCGTCGGAGGGTGATCGGGCCCCTTCTGACGGGGACGGCGTGAGGTCCGGACCGTCTATCAGACTGAATGACCTGCGCTATGAAGCAGTCGCGCAGCGGGTGGCCGAGCTTCCGGAGCGCGCTGTGGTGGTCGACATGGGCGCCGGAGAGGGAAAGCTATCCATCCGGCTTGGGGCCATCCCTGGCGTGCGCAGGATACTGGCTGTGGAACCGTCCGAGGCGGCGCACCGCCGAATGGCGAAGCGGCTGGATGAGGCCGCCCTGCCGTCAGGAGACGCCGACATCGCTCCCCTTTGGGGATCGCTGCTGTACGCGGACAAGCGGCTGGCGGGAGCGGACGTGATGGTTCTGTGCGAGGTCATTGAGCACATCGATGAAGAGCGCGTGGAGGATGCGGTGCACACGGTGCTGGGTCTGTACGCGCCGAGGTCGCTGATCATCACGACGCCCAATCGCGAATGGAATGCGCTCTACCGCATGAGAACGGACTTGCGGCACGACGACCACCGGTTCGAATGGACACGCGATGAGTTTCGCATGCACTGCGAACGCTGGGCGCAGCGGCATGGGTATGCGGTGACGCTGGAGGGTGTCGGAGAGGTCTCGGAGCAGTTCGGGCAGCCGACGCAGATGGCGGTTTTCACGAGAGGGGGTGCGCCGCGTGGCTAAATGCATATCGCTTCCGCATGCCGGGATCGTGCTGCTTGTCGGGGCGTCGGGAAGCGGTAAGAGCACGCTGTTGGCGAAGCTTGTCGCAGCCGGTACGCTGCGGCTGTCGGAGATCGCGGGTTCGGACCAGTACCGAGTGGCGGTCGCAGACGTCGAGCATATCGGCATGGAGGGCCTGGGGAGGCAGCAGGCGCAGAGCGCGCGCGAGCGGTATCGGCGAGTGACGGACGAGGCGTTTGCCGTCATGGGGGAGATCGTGCGGGCCCGAGCGGCGCTTGACAGGCTGACGGTGATCGATGCGACCAATCTGTGGCCGGAAGACCGCGCGCGGTTCGCGCGTATCGCACGCGACCACCACGTGCCGACGATGGCCATCGCGCTGGATGTGCCTCTTGCGACTCTGCTGGCGCGCGACGCGGCCCGCGCATACCCGCGGGGCAAGCAGCGCGTGCGGCAGCAGTCGGAGCAGTTCAGGCGTCACCTGCGCTCGCTGAAAACGGAGAGTTTCGCTGCGGTGCATGTGCTGAGCGAGCGGGACCTGAACGAGTGCGAGTTTGTGCGGCTTGGCAACCCACTGGTGCACGAGGTGTCGGACGGTCTGGACTTCATCGGGGATGTGCACGGATGCATGGACGAGTGGATAGAACTGCTGACGCGCCTCGGATACGCGCCGGATGAGTCCGGCGTGTACCGGCATCCGCAGGGACGCCGCTTTGTGTCCGTGGGGGACGTCATGAGCCGCGGACCGCAGTCGCTGCCCGCGATGCGGTTTGCTGTGGACCATGTCGAGGCGGACGCCGCGTACATGATCGACAGCAACCACGGGTGGAAGATCGCCCGTTGGCTCGACGGCCGAAACGTGACGCTGACACACGGCGACGAGAAAGTGGCGGAGGAGTTTGCGCAGTACGAGCGGACGCATGGCCAGGAGGAAACAGAGCGGCTGCGCGCCAGGCTGCGGAATTTTCTTCTGACGGCGCCGTCGCATCTCGTCTTTACGCGAGACGGCTGGCCGCAGGTCGTCGCGGTGCATGCTGGCATCCGTGATGCCTACATCGGACGGAACTCGGACCAGATTCGCGACTTTTGCCGGTACGGCGATGTGGAGGGCATGGACGAAGGTGGTCGGCCGATCCGTCGCGACTGGTTTCGCGAGCATGCGTCCCCGGAGTGGATCGTGTGGGGTCACGACCCGCGCCAAGAGCCATTGGTGATAGAGCGAACCGTGAATATCGATCAGGGCGTGGTGTTCGGAGGCGCTCTCACAGCTTTTCGCTTTCCAGAGCGGGAGTTGGTCTCCGTCAAGGCGCATCGCGACTACGTCGGCGCAACCGAGTCTCCCTTGTCGCGCGGTCACATCGAGCGGTTCCGACCGCCTGACGTCGGCCGTTTCGTGGACGGCTTTCAAGTGGAGACGAGCATTCATCGGGGCGTCGTGAAGATCCGACCTGAGCACGCGCGGGCCGCTTTGGAAATCGTGTCGCGATTTGCGGCGCCTCTGGAGGAAATGGTGTACGTGCCGCCGACGATGAGTCCGTCGCCGGAGTCGTCCGCTCTTCCGGGGTGGCTGGAACACCCGCGCGAGGCGTTTCGTTACTACCGGGAGCAGGGTGTGACGACGCTGGTCGTGGAAGAAAAACACATGGGCAGCCGGGCGGTGCTGCTTCTGTTTGCCGACGAGGAGGCTGGACGGCGCCATGTCGGGCGGGCGACGCTGGGAACGATCCAGACGCGGACCGGTCGGCCGTTTTTCGCGCGCGAACTGCGCGACCAAGTGCTGGCGCGATTGCATCGGGATCTGACGCAGGCAGGATATTTTGTGCGCCATGAGACGGATCTGGTGCTGTTGGACGCGGAGATTATGCCGTGGAACCTTAAGGCGCGGGACTTGATCGAACGGCAGTACGCGCATGTCGCCGCGATGGCGCAGTTGGACCGCGAGCACCGCCTCACGGATCTCCGACGAGCGCATGCGGCGGGGCTCGCCGTGGACCGGTGGATGACCGAGGCGGAGGCGCAGTTGGACAGCACGCACGCATTTTCCAAAGTATTTCAGGCGTATTGCTGGAACACGGAAGGGATACAAGGGATCCAAATCGCGCCGTTTCACACGCTGGCGCTCACGGGCGCGACCTGCTTTGACCGACCGCATGTGTGGCACATGGAACAGGGACGGGAACTGGCCGAGGCGTCGGACCTGTTTGTCGGAACTGAGTACAGGATCGTGACGGACGAGGCGTCCGAAGAGTCGGCCATCCGCTGGTGGATGGAATTGACGGCGGACGGTCATGAGGGGTGCGTGGTTAAGCCGGACGTCTTTGTTCCGCGGGGTTCCAAGGGCGGACTGCTGCAGCCCGCGATCAAGGTGCGGGGTCGCGAGTACCTGCGCATCATCTACGGGATGGACTATCTGGAACCGGAGAACCTGGCGCGCCTGCGCCAGCGGTCCGTGACGCGCAAGCAGCGCCATGCGCTGATGGAGTTTGCGCTCGGCGTAGAGAGCGTGGAGCGGTTCGTGCGCGGTGAACCGCTGGAACTCATGCACGAATGCGTGCTGGCCTCGCTGGCTCTGGAGGCCGAATCGGTGGATCCGCGCCTGTAGGGGGTGGCGATTGATAGCAGTTGTGGGAGATGTGACAGCGGATCGCCCGCGCAACCCGTTCATCTTTACGAACGCAAGTGATTGACGCAGCGGAGTATTTTGCCAGTCAGTGTCGCTGCGATCGTGTTTTCAGCGTCTTCATACCTGCCCTGTCGGACGAACTGCCTGGCTGTCTCAAAGTTGGATATCGCAAGGTCCACGAGATGAATGCACTCGGCTTTGTTACGGGAATGGACTGTCTTTGACCTGACAGCCGGAATAGGCGCAATGGATGGGATGGCTTTTTTTCCGTGAATGAACTCCAGTCGGTTGATGCAAGTCAATGCCCGCCCCAAAACGAACAGTACGTCTGAGATTCCGTCAATCGCCAGTCTGTACTTGCCTTGCGCGATGTTAACCTTGAGTTGTTTGGCAAAGGCAATCGCCGCATTGAGGTCCTGAATGCAAATGCGCTTCGGTGTCATTAGGCTTCCTCCCAATCCGTCACGCCAAAAGTGACTTAAAATAGTCGATCTCACATACACGCTGAATGTTCCGTGTACTGACGCTTTATACACAAAGACACCCTGAAGTTTTCAAAGCGGTTCTCCTTCATGACGGTCTGTCACACTCTATTCCATAGTTGTGCGCTACGACATGGACAAAAGTTCAGTCGGAGCGACAATACTTCCGGCGCGAAGAGCCAACGCGCATGAATTTTGCAGTTGCGGGTGGATCTATATATGGGAAGTGGTGCGTTTGGCGCAGAAACCCGAAGCGGTTGCATGGTCGCTGTTGGCGGATGAGTTGTGGAACGCGGCTGAACGGGGCATTTTGGGTGAGTTTCACGAACCAATGTTCCCAGCTGTTGGTGGTACGGCGGCATCCATCTTCATGGGGAATGTACATTCATGGAGTGCATTATTAAACGCTGGATACTTGGTCCAGCGGGGCGGTCATGCGCTTGATCATGTCCGCCATCCCCAAAACTGGAGCGGGTATATCGGGCTTCCGTGTTAAAAGCATGCCGAGATAGAGCCGCGTTGCAATTCCTCGAATTGGTTTTGTTACAAGGGTTTCTTGATACTTGCCATCGCGCAAAATAACTTTGGGTAGAATGGAGACACCCAACCCATTCCTTACAGCTTGCAGAATTGAACTTGCGCAATTGCTTTCCATGCCCACCTTTGGACTTGCCCCGATGGCCCGGAGTTCATCCTCGACGATTTGTCGATACATGCAACCCTCTTCGTATAGAATAAGTGTTTCATTCGTGATATCCTCCACCATAACGCTTTCTCTCATCGCAAGCGTATGTTTGGGTGGGCAGACCAATGCCAGCTCAATCTCAAACAAAGAAGTTATTTCCATGTGACTACGCGTATCGGGCACCAGAATTAAAGCTAAATCCAACTCGTTTTCTCGGATTTTACGAATCAGGTTTCCGGTGCAGTTCTCTTGGACTGAAAGTTGAACATGAGGGTATCTTTCACGGAATAGTCCGATTACAGGCGGTATATAGGTGGAACTAATATCCGTAACGCCGAGGCAAACCCGTACCGTATCTTCTGTAACGGCCGTGGAAATCTTCTCCTGTGCTTCGGAGGCCAATGCGAGAATGCGCCGTGCATATTCGTATAAGATCTCACCCTGCTTTGTCAAGGACACCCCAGCAAAATCCCGTTTAAAAAGAGGGGCGTTCAGTTCCCGTTCCAGCGCCTTAATATGAGCGGAAACTGCAGATTGCGTGAGGTGCAGTTCACGAGCAGCCCGAGTAAAGCCTGACATTTCCGCGACTGCCTTAAACGTCTTTAAAAGCCGCAGATCCATTATAAACACCTCTTATGAGAGTTTGAGAATGAGTTATTCTCATTTTAAAGTATAAATCTTTGGTTTGTTAGTCCTCGTCTCCTTCTTCACCCACAACGTTTTTCAATGCGTACCATCATGAATCGTTGTTTCACAGATCGGCTGCATCAATGTTATTGTCAGACCACACAAACAAGAAGGGGGTGCGCGCGTGGTCCTTCATTGCTTACCACGCTTGAATCTCGGGAATTGGCCGACTCCGCTCCTCTACGCCCATCATCTGTCATCAGTCCTGAATTGTCCAATTTTCTTTAAGCGAGACGATATGACAGGTCTAGGCGCTGGCGGAAACAAGGTGCGGAAATTAGAATTTCAACTGGCCGAGGCAAAGCGGTTGGGCGCCACCCATGTCATTACTACCGGCGCCATTCAATCCAATCACGCACATTTAACTGCGGCCGCTGCACGTCGTGTCGGTATGCAGCCTGTGCTGGCATTGGCCGGAACTTTGGAGCAGGACGCGCGCGGAAATTTGCTGCTGGACATGCTAATGGGCGCTGAAATTCATGAGGTGGCGCCCGACCCAGAATTGCCGCCCCTCCTCACCATGAACCGGGTGATGGACGGTCTTGCCGATGACATAAGAGCCAAGGGGGGAGTACCCTACATCGTTCCAGAAGGAGGAACAGATGTAATCGGTTCTGTGGGATATGTGCTTGCAGTAGAGGAATTGACAGAACAATTGAAAGGTATTTCCGAAGCGCCTATTGACCATCCTCTCCTCGTGGCGGCAACAGGAACGTGTGGTACGCATGCCGGTCTCTTAGCGGGAATTGTCCATTATGGCGTGGACCTGAGAGTAATAGGCGTGAGCATTAGCGGAAATACGCGGATTAAGGAAGAAAAGACAAAACAGGTCGCTGTGGAGACTCTGCGGTTACTTGGGAACGAGCGGAACATTCCTGACGATCTCGTGGTTATCGAAGACAAACACATCGGGCCACGGTACGGTGAAATGACGGAGGAAGCTCGCTTTGCAATTCAACTCGTGGCCAGAACAGAAGGTCTTATCTTGGACCCCGTATACACCGGGAAAGCAATGGCAGCGTTGATCGATATGGCGAAACGCGGAGAACTTCAGCACTATAGTCCAATCATTTTTTGCATGACGGGTGGACTACCTTTGACGTTTTTTCATGGCAACAGTCTTCTCGTCGAATAATCGAGGTATCCCAAGGAGGTTATTTTATGTCGCAAACAGACAATGCAGTTAAGTTCCTTGCTTCAGATTTGGAAGCCATCGCTGAGGCTCTGCTGGATGATGTGGAAGTCTTAATAAACTCTCTTCCCGAAGAAGGATTGAACTGGATTTCTCCGCACATGAATAACAACATATATACCCTGACGAATCACCTCTTGGGTTCCGCCCGGTACTGGATTGGCGATAGGGTCGGTCAGATTCCCACTCATCGTATTCGTGATGAGGAGTTTGGACGAACCGGAACACTTGAAGAGTTAAAAGCCTTTCTGGCAGAGACAAGGAACATCACTCAACGTACGTTGGATGGGTTGACTCCAAATCATTTGGAACCAGCACCCCTCGACTTAAGCCGAGGTGTTTTGTCCTGGGGAACCATGCCTCCCGGGGGGCGAACGCCCGTGTGGGTCATTGTCCATGACCTGTGCCATATTGCTTACACGTTGGGGCAAATGGACCGGATTCGAAGACTCTATGAGGGTATGAGGGAGAGTGGATTACAATAGGTTCGGCGCTAGGCAAATCCATCAGCCCAACCATGTCCACGCGCGACCGCCGTCTGTCGTGCGGTACCAGCCTCCGGATTGCGTCTGCAGCCAGCCGACCAGTGGCGTCAGGAACTGCATCTCACTCACCTGGGGCTGAAATGTTGCAGGAAACGTAAGCGTTGTCCATTTCCGGCCCCCGTCAGTCGTCACTTCGATCTCGCCTCTGGAGGTTGTCAACCAGGCCAACCGGCCACTCCACGTGCCGTCCAGTGTGGCCTGGCCGTTCCCAGTAAGTGCAGCCAACTGTTGCCTGAGGGTGCGGCCGAGCAGCGTCTCTTTGACGGTTGAAAGGTTCCCTGAAACCGAATGCCACGTCCTGCCGGCATTGGTCGTCACCCAAATCGGTTGCTGATCACCGTATGAGGGTTGTCCAATGACGCCGAGCTGCGCGGAAAGAAACTGCACCGATGCGTAGCCATAGCCCGTCTTATCTGGCAACTGTATGAGTTGCCAGTGTCGGCCGCCATCCACAGTCCGGTATACGTGACCGTAAAGAGTGGCAATACCGTGGTCTGCGCTGGAGAACGAGACAGATGTTCCAGTGTTCCAGTCGTTGCTGTTCGCAGGATGTCCGGGCAGTTTACCGACTGGAGCCCAGTCATGTCCGCCATCTGTGGTGCGCACCACGGTGTTTGCGTCACCCACAATTCCCACACCGTACCCCAGCGTCGGCGTTACAAAAGAAGCAGTCACTGGCGTCACAGCAGATAGTGGGTACACTTCTCGCCATTTTCCGCCCCCGTCTGTCGTATGAAGAAGGCCCGCCTGAGTCGCCAGCCATCCGTCTTTCTGGTTCGGAAACGACAGAGACCAGTAGCCGTAGACACTGGCGCCTGCGCCAAAAATAACGCTGCCATGTGACCAACTGCGCCCGCCATTGGCCGTGCCGTCCACCTGTACGGTTCCGAATCCGCATGCTTCGCAACCGCCGGACATATAGGCGATGCGCGAATTTACGACCGCCAGTCCGCCCGGTGAAGAGCCTGGACCGGCCGGGGCATTCGACGCGCCGCCCGGGGCAGGTCCCGCTCCTGCTGTTGACACGCCGAGCACCGGTCTCCAGTTTATGCCATTGGTCGTATGAAACACCGCGTACGATCCTTGCGACATCCCCGCGCCACCGAATAGAAGTAGCCAAGCGTCGCGCGGACCGTCGGCGATCAAACGGCCGGCCGCCGGATATTCCCCTTGCTCCTTTGGCAACTTTGCAGTCATACGCCACGTCTGGCCGCCGTTGGTCGTTCCATAAAGCTCGCCTGCCCCCGTCAACAAAAAACCGTCAAGCGGATCGCACCACGCGAGTTCACTCGTGCCAGCGGGTGTGGTGGAAGCATGCCATGTGCGCCCCCCATTGATCGTCTTCCATACGTGTGTCGGCCCCGATGTGATGTCTCCCTTAACCGCATAGCCAACCATGGGTGAACCAAATGCGACATCCGAAATGGCGCCCGGGCCGGGTGGCGCCGCGAGTGTCTGCCATCTGATTCCACCATTGGCCGTATGCAAAATGGAGTTGTAACCGAACGCCCATATCTCTTCGGACGACAGCGTCTGGATCCCGTATAGTTGGGCGTTGGCAGAAGTGTACTCACGCGAAAACGTCTTGCCGCCGTTGCGCGTGAGGTAGATGCTGTCAGTGCTCAAGGCCAAACCGAGTCGCGAATTCCAGAAGTCCACAGAGGTAAACGCATTGGCGCCTGACGGTGTGATGCGCATGACAATCGTGCGGTTGCCTGGGTCACGGCTCGCCGTTTGCGCCGCCCTTCGAGGCGCCGCCTGGACGCCGACTGCCGTCAGGATCAGAGTACTTGCGCCTAACGCCGCCCATTTGAATCGAGTTTTCACGTTGTTCATCACCTTTCTCATGGTTACTCTATAGACGAACGGACGGACGTTTAGTGACAGTCATCTTATTCGATCATTACTTTATTATAGTCACTATGTTATAATAATTAAGATAGCACAGGACCATAGACACTTTCAGGGAGAAGGTCATCATCGTGACAGTGCAACGCGACATCACACGAGTCTGGACGGCCGAACCACACCAAAACAGCGCGATTCATGCAGCTGCCATGGTACTTGAACCAGGGCAGTTCAAAGCCTGCGACCCATTTCTGTTTTTGGCGGAAGATTGGTTCCAGCAGGGAACGTTTGATGTGCACCCCCATCGAGGGATTGAAACAGTGACGTATGTAATTGAAGGGAAACTCAAGCATTACGATAACCGATTCGGAGAAGGCGAATTATCGCCTGGAGATGTGCAATGGATGACCGCAGGACATGGAGTAATCCATAAGGAGGATCCTGAACAGGGCAGCACAGTCCATAGTCTGCAACTGTGGGTCAATCTCCCTCGCAGTCATAAATTGACTGAGCCGCGCTACCAGAACTTGCGCAGTCCAGACATGCCTGTCCGGCGTGAAAACGGCGCCTTGATCCGGATCTTCTCCGGTTCTTCAGCAGGCATTCAATCCAACACAAAAAACCATGTCCCTGTCACCATGGTGGAAATCAATCTCGAATCAGGAACTAGCATTGCGCAAGACCTCCCCGGGGATTATAACGGTTTTCTCTTTGTGCTGGAAGGTCGTGGTACGTTCGGGTCTAATCGGGTTGAGGCTCACAAGGGGCAAGCTCTGTGGTTGGGATCCTGTGAAGCGGACATAGCCAGTGAAATCGCAGTCCATGCAAATGAGTCCATGCGCGTATTGCTCTACGCTGGTAGGCCGCTCAGGGAACCCGTTGTTGCGTATGGACCATTTGTTATGAATACACGGACAGAAATACTCCAGGCGATTGAGGACTATCGAACCGGAAAATTCGGTGAACTCTAACAGACTGTGACATCTGTTCTCTCAGGCGTAGGAGATCTTTCAGAGAGCGCCCTGCGCTTCATACCCCACACCTCCACACAGAACAATGCCCCATCAACCGGATCACCCAATACATAGGCAATTCTCTGCAAGTGCTCAATGCGCCCGATGAGTACTAGCTGAAACGGCGGAAATTCTCGGAACAGGCATTAGGAACAGTTACGCAGACATGACTTCTTGCGTTCTTCATGTTGACACACTATACAGCGTATGTTATGTATAGTGACATTAATGTCTCTTTGCTATTTTGGCCTTGCTTGAATCGCCTTTACAAGGGGGTGCATGTCAAAGAACATAACATGCAATTGAAGAATTCCGAATGTAATGCGGATTGGCGGTTTGCGTCAGACATGAAACTCTGTGCAGAAACCGAGAAGTCATGAAAAATAACTCACGAAGGAGGTCTTGCGATGTTTCTACCGGATCCATCGTATTTACAACCGGGCGATACGGCATGGCAATTGACGTCTGCCACTTTGGTGGGATTGATGTCTGTGCCTGGGTTGGCTATTCTGTACGGCGGCATCGTAAAGAAAAAATGGGCGATCAATTCTGCGATAATGGCATTTTACGCTTTTGCCATGGTATTGATCGTCTGGTCGTTGTGGGGATTTCGCATGGGATTCGGCAATCCTCTCGTTCTTGGAAAAGGGTTCCTGTCCGGGATCGTGGGGGTGCCGCAAACTGCGCTCACATCCACCATGGAACAGGGTCAGGCGTCCATACCCCTGCTGAGTGGCGCAATGCCGAGTATTCGTTTCCCTGAATCATCCATGGTGTACTTCCAGTTTGTGTTTGCGGCCATCACTCCCGTCATTCTGGCAGGCAGCGTGCTGGGCCGGATGAATTTCAAGGCGTGGATGATATTTGTGCCGCTGTGGTCCACCTTTGTATACTCGGTCAACGCCTTTATGCTGTGGGGCGGCGGGTGGCTTGCCCAAATGGGAGCGGTCGACTTCAGCGGCGGGTACGTGATTCATGTGGCGGCTGGTGTATCTGGCTTTGTCGCTGCGGCTGTCGTAGGTCCGCGACTCAAGGCGGATCGCGAGAACTTTAATCCGAACAACCTGATCATGGCTCTGGCTGGCGCCGGAATCCTATGGCTCGGCTGGAACGGCTTCAACGGAGGCGATCCTTATTTCGCCAATGCAGACGCTTCAGCGGCCGTGTTGAATACCAATCTGGCAGCTGCTGTCGCTCTCGTCGTGTGGTTGTTTATGGATATGTTCAATACCGGGAAGGCGTCTCTTGTAGGATCGATCAATGGCATGGTGTGCGGATTGGTCGCCATAACGCCAGCCGCCGGATATGTGAATGGCTACGGGGCGATCATCATCGGTGTGGTGGCGAGCGTGATTCCGTGGTTGACCATGAACAAGTTGAGTAACGTAGGCATCTTCAAAAAAGTAGACGATACGCTGGGAGTTATACACACTCATGCATTCGCTGGCGCCATCGGAGGTCTCCTGACGGGTATTCTCGCCGATCCCAACATTGTCGAATATATCGGCGCGAAGGGTACGGCCAATTCCTCTATAACAGGCTGGCTATACGGCAATCCGCACCAGTTTGTCGTTCAGTTGATCGCACTGCTGGTTGTAGTTATCTATGATGGGGTGCTCACGTTTGCCATCCTGAAACTGATTGGTCTGGTCGTGCCTTTGCGGATGTCCGATGAAGAACTCCGGAGAGGCGATGCAGTCGTACACGGAGAAACCGCAGACGATATGGGTGTGGAATATGATGAACCGTCCGGACATCGCGGTCCACTGATTCCAAGTCCGGCAATGGCGCAGGTGTTAAGTCCTAGACCTTCTTCGGAGATGGACGGGTAACGCTGCGGAGTCGATGCCAGTAGACTGCGTAAACGCGGCGGGGGAATTTGTTGCAGAAATCGGGGGTGTCCGCGTGCCGGGCATGACCAATAGATAGAGGAGTGGAGAGAAGGTCGATCAGACCTTCTCTTCTTGACGATCGCATAGTCTCACGTTGGACGACTGAGGTCGGCGGAATCGGTAAACGACTTCTTCGGCGCCAAAATCCCTGATCTTCTGGCATCGCGATCGCAAATTTATCATTGTAGTTCCCTTCGGTATTGGCGTATCATCTGTTCATCAGCCTCGAAACGCCATTACGCCAACGCGGATCCAGCAGCCTGCCGTGGCCGGACTGCCAGCGAACCGGTGGCGCCGGGTCTGCAGAATCGATGGGAGCGAGCACACAATGACTCATATGGAAGAACTCGCCCACCACGCTTTTTCACTCGCGGAATCACTTCTCGCAAAATTGTAAGCAAAGATAGAAAATGAAGAGGGGAAGAGTCATGGAAAAACGAATTGGTCTTCAGTTATATACGCTGCGCGAAGCAATGAGCGTCGATTTTGTCGGTACACTCGAAAAGGTGGCTGCGATCGGGTACCGTGGTGTGGAGTTTGCCGGTTACGGGGGATTCTCCGCCAAGGAACTGCGCCATATCACATCTGAACTGGGCATCACGCCTGTGTCGAGCCACCTTCCTCTCGATTTGCTTAAAAATACGGAGCAGGAATTAGAATATGCAAAGGAGTTGGGTCTTTCCTATGTCGTTTGCCCCTGGCTGCCAGAAGAACTTCGCAAGACCATGGAGCAATACCGGCAACTGGCCGAAACATTGGAGCAGATCGGAGAGAAGTGCGCGCGGCAGGGAATCATTCTGTGCTATCACAACCATGCCTTCGAGTTCGAATTGACATCAGACACAGGCGTCAATGCTCTCGATGAAATTTACGCAAACACCTCAGCAGTTCATCTGCAGGCGGAATTGGATACGTACTGGGTCGCAAAAGGGAATCTGGACCCACTGGCGTATCTGCGCAAGTACGCGAAACGCTGTCCCCTTGTACACTTGAAGGATATGGCCAATGATGAGACGCGTTCCTTTGCAGAATTGGGTCGGGGCACTCTCGATATTCCTGCAATCATTGAAACTGCAAGCGCCAGTGGCGCTGACTGGTTGATCGTCGAGCAGGATGTGTGCAACGGAGATCCACTGGAGAGTGTCGCAATCAGCTTTGACTACCTGCGCAAACAAGGTTTTGTTCAGTAGCCCATTATCGGCCGACCTGTGACCGGGAGACGGTCCGTACGCCGTTCCCGCCTCCGCCAGGGAGCATTTCTTACAGTTGGCGGCGGATCTGTCCGTCTACGGAACCGGAGAAAGTGGAATATACTTCCTTGGAACTCGCTTTGAAATGTCGCACAGAAGCTCATAGGGAATTGTTCCAGCCAAACGGGACAGGTGTACTAGCGAATGTTCATCGTAGACCGTGACCATGTCCCCCTCCTCAATGTCTGGAACCGAGGAGACGTCGACCATCACCTGATCCATGCACACGCGACCCAAAATGGGGCAAATGTGGCCTCTCACCATCACGTACCCCTTATTGGACAGTGTGCGCGGGATTCCGTCCGCATACCCGATGGGCAGGGTTGCCACACATGTTTTCGCAGTTGTTACGTACGTACTTCCATAGCCAATGGCCGTTCCCGCCTCGACAGTCTTCAACTGAACAATGCGCGTGAAGAGCCGAAGAGCCTGGCGCAAGGGAACGTGGTGAATGTCCACTTCATCGGAAGGGGGAACCCCATACAGGCTTATCCCGAAACGAACCATGTCGAGATGGGCTTCAGGGATGCCGAGAGTCGCCGCTGAATTAGCCGCATGAAGGACGAGTTCATCGGAGTCGTCCATACACTGTTTCAAGATGAGAAAATGGGCCTGCGCAAGCGCAAATTGGTCGAGAGCGCGGTGTCTGTCCTGTCTGTCCGCTTCGGCGAAATGGGTAAAGGCGCCGGTGATTCGCGCGCCTGAACCGCGGAGAATGGCGCAACACCGCTCGATTTCGTTCGCGGTACGCACTCCGAGCCTGCCCATTCCGGTGTCAATTTTCAAATGCACCTGCAGCGGTCGATGTATTGTCATGCGGGCAAGCGCGGTTGCATGCGACACGGACACCACAGTTAAAACGATGTCATACTCGGCAGCGACGTTGGCGTATTCGGCCGCGACGTAGCCAAGCACCAGAATCGGCGCAACAATTCCCGCCTGCCGCAGTTCCAGAGCCTCGTCCAATGTTGCCACGCCCAGCCAGTTCGCTCCTGCCGCCAGCGCTGTCAAAGAGACCGGGAGCGCGCCATGGCCATATCCGTCAGCTTTCACTACGGCCATCAGGCGTACGTTGGACCCGATCCGCGCTTTTACTGTTCGGACGTTGTCAGCGATGCGCCCAAGGTCAACTTCCACCCATGTATCACGGTACATTATTTCATGATCCCCGTTTCACCCGCTATGACGTAAAGAGGCGCATGTCCTGATTCTCCTGAATGGCGCAGCCACTCTTTCTTCTCCTGTTTACTGGCTCGTCTATCCCGCAAAACCAACCATCGCCCATCACCTGACCTAGAACGTGGGGGGTGTCATGGCCCAAATCGATCGACTGACGACGCCTCCCGGGTTGACAAAGCGATGCGGAGTGGAGGATGGAAAATAGATGCTGTCTCCCTGCTCCAGATGAATCTCCTGCGTTCCCAGCTTGACAATCAGTTCCCCTTCCAGAATCATCCCGCACTCTTCGCCGATGTGAGTTACCATGCCTTCCGGATCATGCGCTTTTCCGGGCATCAGTTCTACCAATAAGAACTCAATTTGGCCCTGCAGATGAGGACTGAGGAGTTGATACTGAACGTGCGAACCCGGAAATTGAATGATTTTTCGCTGATTCTTGCGTACGACCATGCTCTCATCCGCTTCCTTTTGAAAAAAGGAATGCATGGGAATGTCAAGCGCCTCGCACATGTTCCAGAAAACAGTAAGCGTCGGGGTTACTTTGCCGCGTTCCACCTGGCTGATGAGGCTGGCGCTTACTTGGCAGGCGTCCGCCAGCCTCTGTATGGTTAACCCTTTGTCCTGACGAACCTTGCGAAGTTTCTGGTAATCAAATTCCAAAGGCTACTTTCCCTCCTCAGGCTGTCATTCACCGGAAAGCCCCGCTCTGGCCACTGGGCTCTGAGGGGGCGATCCGGTGAATCATGCTTTATCGCCGTCAGATGTCGCCGCCAGACAGGCCCTTCGCTCCAGTTTCCAACTTTCCTCGCAAATATGCAAGCCAATAGAGTAACGCGATGACGATGATGACAGTAGTGGTGATCAAATCCCTGGACGCCTGTTGCGTCAGCGCCAAAATGACTCCAATGATGGCGACGATGGGAGGGATGGGCCAAATAGGCATTCGGAACGGGCGTTCCGTCGAGCGGTTGCGAACTCGACTCACGATCGCTGAAACGGCAATGAGCAGGTAAATGACCACAATGATCACGCCGGTGAACGTAATCAGGTTGTTCAATGACGTGAAGTAACAAAGGATGGCATTTCCGACGCCGAGGAAGACAAAACCCCATTTGGGCACCCGATGGCGGTTCATGCTGGCGAAGAATCGATTGATGGGTTCTGGCCAGCTTCCTTCACGCGCGGTGTCCAGATAAATCCTGGCATACCCTAAGTTGGCGCTGAGACCAGTGTCAAACATGGCAATCACCACTCCAATAAGGAGGATGGTTGTTCCGACCGGGCCCACAACAGACTGCGCGATGTACACGAGCGGCGCGGCTGAACCGAGCGCCTTACTCAAGTCTGGAATCGCCAGCGTGGCTGAGATGACCGCCAGCACTTCAAAGACCACAGACGCTACTACCGCGAACATAACAGCACGCGGCAACGTGCGCCGGGGTTCAAACGTCTCTTCCGCGAAATACAACGGCCAGTCATAGCCGTTGAAGGCAAATAGCGCTGGAACCACCGCTGCCATCATGCCGGCAAGTCCGACGCCCATAAGGTGTCCCTTGGGGTCCAGCGTTGTGGGACTCAATAAAAATGAGAGTGGATGATGGGCCGCAGCAAACGTTACAATAATAAACGCGGTGATGACAACCATTTCGATGGCGAGCATCACGGCGGCCACCCAACTCGCGGTGCCAATCCGCTCGAGCGAGAACACAGTAATGATCAGCATCATAAACACAGCGGCCCAGTTTACCGGGATCTGCGGCACGAGCGAATTCAGATAGGTGGCTGCGGAAACCAGAATGCTGGCGGTGCTGACGACCCCAAGAACGAGAAACAAAAGGCCGGCGACGAAGCCGAGTGGTCCGCCCAATACTTTGCGTACAATGCTGTACGCGCCGCCTGCGCGCGGATGTACAGAACCGAGTTCAGCATAACAAAAGGCCATGGAAATAGCGATACAGGCACCGATGATGAACGCCCAGAAGACACCCGTACCGGCCGAACCGAGACCCGCTCCGTACACGAGAAAGACGGACGTGGTCGGTGAAATCGCCGCGATGGCAATCGACAAAACCGGGAGCAAGCCAAGCGCGGGCTGAAACCCTTTCCCATTTACTTCTCTGGCGTTGACCACGTTACATTCACTCCCTTTATGATGGACTGGAGACCGCATCTTTCAAAACAGTATTACGAGTATCCGGATGCCTGGTGGTCCTCACCTCCTTTTCTAAAGCTTTCCCATGACTCGGAGAGTGTTCACATAAGAAAGCTTGTCTATTTCCTGTTTCGAAAATCCCCGTTCAGTCAGCCGTCGAAGGAGCCGTGGAACATCCTCCACACGTTCCAGCCTCTGTTCAGGCTCCGCCGTATGCCATAATTCCTGCGTTTCAAGGTAATCCGTAAAATCGAAACCAAACGCGACGTGGTCAATGCCAATTCGTTCCGCCACGTATACGATGTGGTCGATGTATCGATCCAAAGTCGGTCGCACCGAATCGATGAAACCTGCATAAGCATTAATTCCGACAACACCTCCCCGGCGCCCGATTTCGAGAATATGGCGGTCACTAAGATTGCGCGGCACCTCACATAGCGTCCGCGCATTGGAGTGGGACGCGATGATGGTTCCATCCACCTCTTCGAGTACACCGTCAATGGAAGTGTCGTCGAGATGAGATACATCGATCGCTATGCCCCGTCGATGCAGTTCGCGCGTCACTTCCCGGCCAAACGGGGTCAGCCCTTCAGCGACGACTCGCGGTGCATTTGCTGAATCGGACCCAGACGCCAATTGGTTCTGCTCGTTCCAGGTCAACATTGCATGTCGCAATCCGGCCTTCCCAAGCACGGATAAGGGCTGCCGAAAACGTTCATAAAGACCTTCGTCGGATTCACGTGGGAGTTCCAGCAGCGGCCATTGCTCAATAAATGTCATACCTTCGACGCCGAGAAACAATCCGATTTTGCCTTGACGGATGGTGTTGGCAAGCGCTTTCGCGTCGGTGACGATTTGGACGCAATCCGAACTTTCCTCTACATCCGAGAGAAGGCTGCCCAGCAGTTGGAGCAAGCGTTCCGGGCTGCGTTGCCGATACTGTGGTTCCACCCATAGGACGGAGATTAATCCTTGAACGCCGCCTGCCCGAAGTCGATCACAGAAGATGCGCTGAAAGACTTTTCGTTCTCCACGAGCCCGACGTAGAGAGACGTCAGTCGCGATATCCGAATGAAGATCGAACACAAAAGAGTTGGGAATCATGTCGGAGGTCGTTGAATCTATCATGTTGTCTCAACCCTTTCTGTCCACCACGTCAAAGCAGCGATCAGTTTCAATATATTGAATTCTTAATGATATATATGCATTATAATAATATTCGGACGTAAATCAAGACATATTTGAACGCAGAGAGGGTTTATTTTTTTTCTGTGGCATCCACTGCGGGTTGACAGGATGATCCTGCATAGAATGGACAGACTACTGTACAGAAAGGAGCGGAACGATGAGTAATCTGTTTCTGGCCCGGTTACAATTCGGAGTCACCACGGTCTACCACTTCTTCTTTGTGCCGCTGACCATCGGCCTGGTCTTACTGATTGCCGTCATGGAGACCGTCTACGTGATGAGAGGAAACGACGCATACAAAAAAATGGCCAAGTTCTGGGGAAAGCTCTTCCTCATCAACTTCGCCGTTGGTGTAGTTACCGGCATCATTCAGGAGTTTCAGTTCGGGATGAACTGGTCAAGTTACTCTCGTTTTGTAGGAGACGTGTTTGGAGCTCCCCTGGCAGTTGAAGCTCTGGTGGCCTTTTTTTTAGAATCGACATTCCTTGGCATATGGTTGTTCGGTTGGGAGAAGCTTTCCCCCAGGGTCCATCTGCTCACCATTTGGTTGGTGGCGATCGGCACGACATTGTCTGCCTTCTGGATTCTGACCGCGAACGCATTTATGCAAGAGCCCGTGGGATACACGCTTCGCCATGGGCACGCGGAAATGTCGAACTTCTTTGCCCTGATTGCCAACCCGCAATTGTGGCTCGAATTTCCGCACGTTTGGCTTGGCGCTCTGTCTACGGGCGCGTTCTTTGTTACGGGTGTCAGCGCGTATCACCTTTTGCGGCGGAACTCAACCGAGATATTTAAGCGCTCCTTCCACCTTGGCATCTCTCTGGCCGTCGTGTCGAGCATCCTGGTTGCGGTGCTCGGACATGAACAGGCGCAGCATCTGATGACGGTACAGCCCATGAAAATGGCGGCTTCAGAGGCTCTTTGGAACACGAGCCCAGAGCACGCGCCCTGGACCGTTATGGCGGACATCAACCCGGCACAGCACCGGAACTCGTTTTCGATTAAGATTCCGTATGCTCTGAGTGTTCTCGCTTACAATCACCTCTCGGGCAAAGTTGAGGGTATCAACCAGTTGCAGGCGCAGTATGAAAAGCAGTACGGTTCCGGGAACTACATTCCGCCTGTACGAACCACCTTCTGGAGCTTTCGGATCATGGTTTTGGCAGGCGTGCTGATGATACTGCTTGCCTTATACGGATTCTACGTCTCCTGGAAGGATCGTCTATTAAACAGGAAGTGGTTCCTCAAGTCGTTGATCTGGGCCGTCTCGCTTCCGTTAATAGCAAACATAATGGGCTGGATTATGACAGAGATGGGACGACAACCATGGGCCGTGTATGGTCTGCTCAGAACTCAGACTGGGGTCTCCCCGACGGTGTCGGCCGCGTCGGTTCTCACCACGTTCATTGGTTTTTCCGCAGTCTACGGCGTACTTGCGGTTGTGGATGCGTTCCTGCTGATCAAGTTTCTGAAGCAACACCCGGATGCAGAGCAGCACGTTTTGTCTACGGAATCTATGGTAACGAAACCTAACCTGTGACGCACGAGAGGAGGTCCTGTGGATGAACCTGAACATTCTGTGGTTTGCCTTGATTGTCGTCCTTTTCATGGGGTTCTTCTTCCTTGAAGGATTTGACTTCGGCGTCGGGATGTTGCTGCCGTTCCTCGGTCGCAAGGATGTCGAGAGACGTATTGTGATAAACAGTATCGGGCCGTTTTGGGATGCCAATGAGGTGTGGTTGCTCACTGCGGGCGGTGCGATGTTTGCGGCTTTTCCCAACTGGTACGCCACACTGTTTAGCGGATTTTACCTTGCGCTGTTTTTGATGCTCCTGGCGCTGATTGGTCGAGGCGTAGCCTTTGAGTTCCGCAGTAAGGTCGACAATTCAACCTGGCGACGAACCTGGGACTGGGTCATCTTTTTTGGCAGTCTGTTGCCGCCTCTGTTGTGGGGGGTAGCCCTCGCCAACATCATGAGAGGCGTTCCCATCGACGCTAGAATGAACTATGTGGGCGGCTTCTGGAACTTGATTAACGTGTATTCGGTCGTTGCGGGCGTTGCAACCGTCCTATTGTTCGTTCTTCATGGAGCATTGTTCCTGACCATCAAAACGGAAGGGGTTCTGCGCGAGCGGGCACGGGCCGCTGCGCTTCGCATCGGTGGTCTAACCACGGTGCTGTTATTCGTGTTTTTGGTTCTCAGTTACCTCTGGACGGATATGTTCACGAAGAAAGGGATTGATCCCGGTCCGGTGCCAGTAGCTGCCGGGATTGCACTTATCTCCGTACGCTTTCTCACCCGTTCAAGGCACCTCGGATGGGCGTTTGGGATGACGGGCGTCACCATCATTCTGTCGACCTTAACGGTGTTTCTCGGTTTGTTTCCACGGGTCATGATCAGTTCTCTAAACCCGAACTGGAGCCTCACCATCTATAACGCGGCTTCCAACCATTACTCTCTGCAGGTCATGACGATCATTGCCTTAACGGTCATTCCGTTCGTTCTTGCCTACCAGTTGTGGAATTACTGGGTTTTTCGGCAACGCGTCAAACCTGCGGACCACCTGGATTATTAGTATGGATCGTCGGCTGGTGCGGGAAGTGAGGTCAGTTCGTCATTTGCTTGTTCTGACCGTGGCGCTGGGCCTGGCTGCCGGCTTTCTGATTATAGGGCAGGCGATTCTCCTCGCACGGGTGGTGAATGCGGTGTTTCTGGGCAAACAGGGTACGGTCGCAGTCTGGCCATTCCTGGTTGCCCTTTTCATCCTGGTGGTCTTGCGCGGACTACTGGGATGGTCAAGCGAAATTACAGCTCTGCGCCTGGCCATTCGGATCAAGGCAGAACTGCGGTTGCGGCTCGTCCGGCATCTGTTTCGCCTTGGACCCGCCTTCTTGAGACAAGAGCAAAGCGGGGAGCTGGTCAACACCGCGTTTGAAGGGGTGGAGCAATTAGAACCGTATTTGGCTCGGTATCTGCCGCAGATCTCGTTATCCACCCTGGTTCCACTTGCCATTTTGGTGGTGACTTTTGGCAGGGATCTGCTCTCTGGCGTCATCTTCACAGTTACGGCGCCGATCATCGTGCTATTCATGATTCTAATTGGCAAGACTGCACAGTCTGTCACTGATAGGCAGTGGAAGACCATGAGTGTCCTGAGTGCACATTTTTTTGACGTGTTGCGCGGGTTGACCACGTTAAAGGTATTCAATCGCAGTCGGGCGCAAGTCGCTGTGATTGCCCGTATCAGCGATGACTATCGAAAAACGACTATGGGCGTCTTACGTGTGGCGTTCCTGTCGTCGTTCGCGCTTGAACTGATGGCAACGCTCGGAACGGCCATGGTTGCGGTTGGCATTGGCCTTCGCCTCTTGTCAGGACACCTTTCCTTCGTAGACGGCCTCGTGGTGCTGCTGCTGGCGCCGGAGTTCTATGCCCCCATTCGCGCACTCGGCGCACAGTTTCACGCCAGCATAAATGGTGTCACCGCAGCGAACCGAATCCTGGACATTCTGGGAATACAGCCTCTCGGCCTGGAAGACAAACCTGAAGGGGAGGTTCTGACAGGCGTTCCACTATCGATTGAGTTTACCAATGTCACGTTCCGCTATCTTCGATCAAGAACAAATGCCTTGACCGATGCATCCTTTCGCATTGCGCCTGGTGAAACAGTCGCCATTGTGGGGCCCAGCGGCGCCGGGAAATCGACCGTCATTGATCTCGTGCTCGGATTCTTGCAACCACAATCGGGTCGGCTTAGCCTGAACGGGGTTGCTTTCGACAATCTCTCGATGTCCTGGTGGCGGGATCAGGTGGCCTATGTGCCACAAACCACCCACTTGTTACACGGAACGATTGCGGATAATCTTCGATTGGCGAGACCGACATGTTCGACAGCGGACATGGAGGCAGCCTGTCGTTTAGCCGACGCAGAGGCATTCATCCGAGAATTGCCGCAGGGTCTCAATACGGTCGTTGGCGAAGGCGGCGCGGGTCTGAGCGGCGGACAGGCGCAACGAATCGCGATGGCACGGGCATTTCTGAAGAACAGCCCCATATTGATCCTGGATGAACCGACTGCGCACCTTGACCCAGAAAGTGAACTGGGTATCCGAACTGCGTTGGAGCTCCTGTTACAGTCACGGACTGCACTCATTGTGGCGCACCGACTTCCCACGATCATCAGTGCAGACAGGATTCTTGTGCTGGATGGAGGGCGTATCGTTGGGCAGGGTCGGCACGTTGATCTGCTGCGCGCACACCCCTTGTACCAACGCCTGTTTACAGCCTACACCGGGGTGGAAGTTGCGCAGGGCGGAGGCGCCCGGATATGAAAATTATCGGTCAACTGTGGCGTTTCTTTAGCCCATTCAAGTTTCGCATGGCGTTGTCTGTTTTGCTCGGATTTTCCACTATTGCAGCGGGCACCGGTCTCATGTTCACTTCGGGGTATCTAATTGCGAAAGCCGCATTGCATCCATCCACCATTTTATTGCTGTGGGTTCCGATTGTTGGAGTCCGATTTTTCGGACTGTCACGGGCGGTCTTTCGTTACGTGGAACGATACGTGTCCCATGACCTCACGTTTCGCATGCTCACGAGGCTTCGCGTGTGGCTGTATGAAAAAATCGAACCCGTTGCGCCCGCGGCGCTGCAAAACACTCAAAGCGGGGAGGTTCTGACCACTCTGACTGGTGATGTAGATACCTTGCAAAATTTGTACCTGCGCGTAGTTGCGCCTCCGCTGGTTGGCGTTTTGATCCTCGCGTTAGTGTATGTCATGGTTGCCCATTTCAACTTGCCTATTGCCCTTGTTTTGCTTGGGCTGCTGTTGTTCGCGGGTGTGGTCGTTCCCTTCTGGACTCATCGCTTAAGTCAACGTGACAACGAGGGTGTTATTCAAAGTCGCGGACAAATGTACACTGAGCTGCTTGATGTCGTCGAGGGAATGACCGAGGTGGTTTCCTTTAATCGGATGGATGATGCTTTCGCCAGACTCGAAGCGAGTCAGGCTCAGCTGTCTTGGCAACAGATTCGGCTGAGTCAGGTCAGCGGCGTCAGCGTGGGGTTATCCGCGTGGGTGCAAAACTTCGCAGCTTTGGCTGTGCTGGTCATGGCGATCCCGCTTGTTCACACGGGGCATTTAAGCGGTGTGACGATGACGGCGCTCGTCCTCACCGCACTCGCCAGCTTCGAAGCGGTTGGGCCATTGCCGGCAGCGTTTCAATCCCTGGGGCAGACCATGGAGGCCGCCCGACGGGTGTCGGCACTGGCGGCCAGGCAAGCAGTCGTGCGCGATCCAGTCTGGCGCGAAGATAGGCACAGGCATGTCACGATGACGAGTGTGGACGGCGAGAACAGCTTGCCCGACGATACAGACTTGCCGAACGAACCTGGCGCGTCAGATGCGGCATGTCATCCCATGCCGGCACACTATAACCTATTGGTGCGAAACTTGCGGTTCCGGTATCAGGAGTCAGCCCGGGAGGTGGTGCGCGGCGTCTCGTTCGATCTTCCATACGGCAAGCATCTCGCGATTGTGGGTGCGTCCGGATCGGGCAAGAGCACCATTGCTAGCCTATTGCTGCGCCTGTGGGAGTACGAAGGATCCATCCTGTTTGGCGACGGCGAACTGCGCGCCTACAACGCAGAGGCGGTGCGGGCCCTGATTTCGGCGGTTCCCCAGCAACCGTACCTGTTTCACACCACGGTCCTTGAGAACCTGCGAATCGCGAAACCGGATGCGACTCATTCCGAACTCGAACAGGCCATCGCATTGGCGCAATTGAGCGAGATGATCGCCCGACTGCCCGAAGGCTATGAGACTCTCGTGGGGGAGCAAGGCGCCGCTCTCTCCGGGGGCGAGCGACAGCGAATTGCGTTGGCCCGGGTGTTTCTTCAATCGTCGCCTGTGCTTATACTGGATGAACCGACAAATGGACTTGACGCCGTCACGGAACAAAAGGTCATGTCCGCTATACTGGACGCAGCCCGCAGCCGATCGCTGCTCCTGATCACCCATCGCTTGGTTGGTCTTGCGAAAATGGACGAGATTGTCGTTATGCAAGAGGGGCGCATCGTGGAGCGGGGCGCCCATGATGTTTTGCTTGCCCAGAACGGGATCTATCGAACTATGTGGAACATTGAAAGTCAGGTCATAATCGCTTGATAATCCCGGAAAATCGATCGTCTCTGCCCGCCGAAATCGTATGCTGCGCCGCTTCTCAAACACGGCTGCGCTGAACTCGCCTCGGCACAGCATACGATTTCGGCCAAGCGGGTAAATGTTCCTGCCGGTCGGAGTCATATATTGCGCCCCTGCTCAGACACCGCTGTCGCTAAACTCGCGACGGGCGCAATATATGACTCCTCCCCGAGCGGGCCTTGAATCCGTGAAAAACCTCGCGGCGCCTTTTTCATTCCACTGATGGTGACGCGTCAGCTCCATTAGAGTCTAGTCTAAAGAAGTGCGTGGCTGCCTTGATTTATCCCTGGACACCTGTGATTTGACAAGTGAAACAAAGTACGCTTTTAAATCGACAAAGCGACTTAAACTCTGGGGAGCCTGTCTGGCGCCGACGATAATGATCGGCGCCAGAACGTCTTCTTTGAGAAGGGACCCCTGTTGCGCACCGCCATCGTGTTCTGGTGACTGGTCGTCGCCAAATTGATACCCTTTTTTGGCTGTCACGATGAGATACCTTCCTTTATGGGAATGGGAAGCGCTCCATAGCTGCTGCAGCACGTCCGGATATCTCCCGTACTGAAGACGGCCGTCTCCTCCGATGCGAAGGTCAAGTATTCTGATATTTCCCTTCAGTTTCCAGGACTGTCCATAGACATCCTTCGTGTTCCCGTTTTTATAGAAAATGAACTGGCTCGTCCGATTTTCTGGATTCGTTACGAAAACGGCGTTCCTGTATAAGCAAGCAATGACATCAATCCGTGGATCCGTGGTTAATCGCCTTATCATCTCTGGATGTTGGATGTTTTGATTGAATATATACACATACGCCATTCTGGAATTGACCGCAAAACCGACATCGTCCTTGTCATTAAAGGGTTTGCCCCATCGATAGACGGCGTAACCCTGAAAAAGATCCTTTAACATAATAGTTGGATGCCGTTTCGCGGGCAAGACTGGAGTAACACCGCTGTCCCCCATCACGATCAGGGTAATATGGCCTAACGTGTCGCTCCACTTCCCGAATGCGCCCAGAACCCGCCGAAGGTTTTTTTCTACCCTTATAACACCTTTCATCTGGCCTACGCCATACTTATGGACATAACTGTCATTATCGGGCAAATACACCATCGTAAAGTCAGGCAGTTGACCCTGCTTCATGATGGCGACAAGAGACTGAACGGAAAAGTCATCATGAAGACCGAACCGATGAAATATCCCGTCTTTCCCTTCAGCGAAACTTTGCTCAGCGAGTTTGCCAAAGACCAGCACATCAGGTCCCTGAACGGGATAAGACGCGCGATGCAACAACGGACGAACATAGACCGGCGGTGACAACCGATGCGAGGTTCTGCCCCGGTAGACGAGCATATTGATCGCTCCGGTCGTATATCCGTTGTCCTGCAGATCCTCAAAAATCGTATGCACGGTTTTCGAGAGGTGAGTCTGATTCAAATTATAGAGCGTATTTTCCACAACTGGCCGTACTCCCAGTTGCAGAGCCTGTCTGAGATTGTTCCCGTAATTCACAACCTCTCTTCGGTTCACATCAATCCATATCAATCCAGGAATGCGATGATCTTCGGGATATGATCCAGTTAACATAGTGCTGACGTCAGAAACCGTCATGGATGGGAATGAAGAAATTATATTGGGAACGTAATGTCCATGTCTGATCAAATAGCGAAAGGCCGGAAAATCTGGGCATCGGATCGCATGTTGTAACGCTTGATTTGTCAAGGAGTCTACAACGATCACGACGATTTTGCGCCCCACGGGAAGAACTGGCTGCGCACCTTGTGGGTGAATCGTACAACTGGCGATAAGGGTGACCGCCGCGATGGCAATCAACGATGCTTTAATGGATCGGTTGACCTTTGTCCTAAGAGGACAACGTTCCAATTTAGCGGACCGGCGCATATTTAGCCGTATGTGACGAACGGGATGATTCGCGACAAGCAATAAGAAAAGCAAGTTCAGAACAAGCAACGCGGTGTACAGTAGGCGCATATCGTATGGATCACCCCTCGCACAATGTTTTTCGCTCATCAGTGACCATCGATTGTTCGGAACGGACTACCGTATATTTTCTTCGGTAGCATGGTGGAATTCAGCCGCAACTATGCAGCGGGCGCCTGCCAATATGTTCCGTGTTATCCTGCTGTGTTCACAAAAGTGTAACGTATAGGTTTGAAAAACGTGTGCATCATAACTCGCTGTGACCGTTAAAAATAATCGTGTCGTCAATCGTGTCGTCCTGATCCCGTTAAGGCATGGAGTGATTTCGTGGGAAACCGTTTGGAGAACCGACGCCGAAAATCGATGATCATCGGAATCGATGTCGGATCAACGACCACCAAAGTAACGGCAGTAGATCCGCACAGTAAGGAGATCTTTTGGAAGAACTATGAACGTCACCATACAAAACAGGCGGAAAAGACCCTGGAAGTCTTGAAGCGCATTGGCGACGAGTTTCCCTACATACAACAGGAAAATATCAGAATATTTATAACGGGTTCCGGCGGCGGGGCTATCGCCGAGCATATCGGGGCCAAATTCGTGCAGGAAGTAAACGCCGTGACGATGGCAGTCGAGCAACTCCATCCCGACGTGGGCAGCGTGATTGAACTGGGAGGCCAGGACGCTAAAATCATCATTTTCAAAGTAAATCAGAAAACCGGCGCCAGGCAATCCATCACGTCCATGAATGACAAATGCGCGTCGGGTACGGGGGTTATTATTGACAAGTGCATGATTAAAGTAGGCATGTCTGCAAAAGAGGCCGGCCAGTTGCATTTTGACGCTGCGAGGTTGCACCACGTCGCTGCGAAGTGCGGTGTATTTGCAGAAACCGACATTGTCAACCTCCTGAAAAGCGGTGTGCCGGCCCAGGAAATCATGTGCTCCCTGGCCGATGCTATCGTAAAGCAGAACCTGTCCGTACTGACTCGCGGCAATACGCTTCGTCATCGAGTTCTTTTATTGGGCGGTCCAAACACGTATTTGCCTTTCCTGCAAGAGTGTTGGCGCAGGAAAATCCGAGAAATATGGCAGGAACGCGGATACGATGATCCGGGAGATGCACGCCTTGAGGATCTGATTTTTGTACCTGAGAACTCCCAGTACTATGCGGCTTACGGGGCGGTCATATATGGCCTGCAGGAACCCGCTCGGGTCGGCGACTACAAAGGTTTGACCGATCTACAGGACTTCATTGCTCACGGCCGGAAAACAAGACTGGGCGAAAAGGCAGGACCGCCCCTCGTCAATAGTCAACAGGAATTGGACAGCTTTCGCCGGATCTACGGAATCCCGCCGTTTCAGGCGCGAAACTTCATACCGGGGCAAAAAGTGCGAGCGGTCCTTGGACTTGACGGAGGTTCGACTTCATCGAAAGCGGTATTGGTTGATGAACACAAACATGTCTTGTTTAAGGCATACCAACTTTCCAAGGGCAATCCCATACAGGACACAAAAGAAATCCTGCAAAACATGCTGGATCAGGCAACGGCGCGTGGAGCCGAGTTGGAGATTATCGGGTTTGGCGTTACAGGCTATGCCGGGGATGTCCTGGAGAAAACATTAAGAGCAGATGTCAATATCGTAGAAACGATTGCTCACATGACAAGCGCCGTTTACTACTTTGGTGAAGTTGACGTCATTTGCGATGTCGGTGGACAGGATATCAAGGTTCTGTTTCTTAAAAATGGGGACATCCGCAACTTCCGTTTATCCAACCAGTGTTCTGCCGGAAATGGCATGCTGCTGCAAACTATGGCCGATCAGTTTGGCCTTCCTATCCAGGAATACGCCGACACCGCATTTAAAGCGGAACTATCGCCCATATTTTCCTATGGGTGTGCTGTATTTTTAGATGCGGATCGAGTTAACTTCCAGAAAGAAGGATTCTCTAAAGAAGAATTGCTTGCTGGATTGGCTTTTGTTTTACCTAAAAACATATGGCAATATGTAGCCCAAGTTCCGAATATGGCCAGGTTGGGGCGGAGATTTGTCCTGCAGGGAGGAACGCAGCATAATCTGGCCGCGGTCAAGGCACAGGTCGATTACATCAAAACGCGCGTTCCCGAGGCGGAAGTATATGTTCATCCGCATACGGGAGAAGCGGGAGCAATCGGCGCGGCGATGGAAGCATGGCGCATCGTGCGACAGCGCGGTTATTCCACGTTTATAGGTTTAGAGGCGGCGCTTACACTGCGCTATTCGACCCGCAACGACGAATCGACTCGCTGTACCTTCTGCCCGAATCACTGCAGTCGCACCTTCATCGACACTGAGACCCCGGATGGACAAACCGATCTGTACATATCCGGCTTCAATTGCGAAAAAGGAACTGCAAAAAGCAGGGAAGCGGTCATTTTATTGACGAAGGAACGTCAGGAAATAAAAAAACAACATCCCAATCTCGTGGAATATGAAGCGCGTCGCATGTTCCAGCACTTTTACAATCCACAGCCTCTACCCGAACCGGAGCTACAGGCGGATCACCTGCCAATGAAGCAAAACTGGGTGGAACTGCGATGGGCACGGAAATTTTCCGCAAAACGGCCATTTCGGCGTTCTTCCAGGGAAGCTGCAGAATATAGAAAGCAGTTGCGGATCGGAATTCCCCGGGTGCTTTCCATGTGGTCTACCGCGCCTTTTTGGCAGACCTATTTTGAGACGCTGGGCATCGATCAGCGGAACATCTCGTTCAGTGATTATACCAGTGAGCAACTGTGGAGAGAAGGCGGAATGTACGGATCGATTGACCCCTGCTATCCCTCGAAGGTGGCTCAAGCTCACATTCACAACTTGCTGTTTAAACTGCACGAACAAAAACCTCTCCATTTCATCTTTTTCCCCTGTATCACCCATATTCCAAACGATGTCCGCAATGTGATGGATCTGACCAGTTGTCCGATCGTTGCGGGCGCGCCAAATGTGAGTAAGGCGGTATTCACCAAGGAGAAGAACCTCTTTGCGGAAAAGGGGGTCGCCTATCTCGATCCGGCTGTCACATTTACGGAACCCAATCTAATGAAAAAACAACTGTATGAAGCCCTTAAAGACCACTTGCGAATCACGGAAGACGAGAGTGATTTTTCCGTGGAACAAGGCTGGATCGCCATGCAGCTTTTTGATGCCGACATGCAGGAGAGAGGCCGGGTTATCCTGGAGCGGGTGGAGAAGGAGAACCGCCTTGCCCTGATGGTCATTGGCCGACCGTATCATTCTGATCCGCATCTTCATCATGGTGTACTGGAAGAGTTTCAGATGCTTGGCTATCCCATTCTCTCCATGCGATCCATCCCCAAAGACGAGGCCTGGTTACGGCGTTTTTTCAGCGATGACCTGAGAAGCGGACGTGTCAAGCATGCACTCGAAGTCAGCGACGTGTGGCCGGAAAACTTCAGTTCGAACAGCGTGCAAAAAGTCTGGGCCGCCAAATTTGCCGCGCGTCATTCCAACATAGCCGTATTGGACCTGTCCAGCTTCAAATGTGGGCATGACGCTCCCACCTATGGATTGATTGATTCGATCGTCTCCACTGCGGGAATCCCGTATATGGCTCTGCACGACATCGATGCCAACAAGCCGGGCGGTTCCATTAAGTTGCGGGTAAAGACTTATGCCCACAGCCTGAAACTTTACGAAGAGCGCCTTCAGTTCTTGTGTGAACAGAGCCATGATGAATTAGGACCATGAGGAGTTGACTGAAAGATGGTGGTACGAAGAGAAGACGAGTTGCTGCAGATTGAACAGGACAGTCAGTTCAGTGCATTGCGAAAGAAAAGAGAACAGTGGTTCGATCCGCTACCGCGCCAGTTTTTAGCCGAAAACAAGACCTCCACCACGATTCTTTTCGGAGGGCTCACAATGTCTCATGACTTCCTGTTGGAAGGGGCGTTACTCGGACTGGGGTATCGCGCGCAGCATCTGGATTGCCCGGATACGGAATCGTTTCGGTATGGCAAAGAGTTCGGCAATCGGGGACAGTGCAATCCAGCTTATTTCACCGTGGGAAACCTCATCAAATACTTGTGCCGCCTGCGCGACGTCGAGGGAAAATCAAAAGAAGAGATTATCGGTCATTATGTGTTCATTACGAGCGATTCGTGTGGGCCCTGCCGCTTCGGCGCTTACATCACGGAATACCGCAAGGCTTTGCGCGACGCCGGATTTGACGATTTTCGGGTGCTCCTTTTCCAACAGGAGCAAGGCCTCAAACAGGTGGCGGGAAAAGACAATGCGCTCCTATGCAACGCCACATTTGTGATCAGTATGTTAAAGGCGATTCTTCTGGGAGACATATTGAACGCGCTCACTTACCGCATTCGCCCCTACGAGATTGAATCAGGTTCGACCGACAGGGCTGTGGCCCATTGTAACAAGCATCTGTACGAGGCGCTCCGAAAACGGAAATGGATCGTACCGGCCTTGCGGCAATGCCGCAAAGTGCTGGGGAGTGTTCAGATCGACCGGACCCGCGTCAAACCGAAAGTAAGCATCATCGGAGAGTTTTGGGCTATGACGACTGAAGGAGATGGGAATTATCGGTTATCGCGCTTTCTGGAAGCCGAAGGAGCAGAGACAGAAACGCAACCCCTCGCGGCTTGGGCCCTATATCTCATTTGGGCCGCGCGCTATGATACATTCGAACGAACGCGCCTGCGCGCGGCGGATTCCGGTCGCAAGGGCCTGAAAGGGAAGCGCCCGGCCTGGCGGCTGATCATGTTGCGAATGGCGGATCATTTGGTCCGAATTCAGTTCCAAATCTACGCGAAAGTCATCGGACTCTATGGATATCGTTTGCCCAACATGGATGAGATCGCTCGAGTTGCGGATCCGTTGTACAATAACCACCTCCGGGGCGGGGAAGGGCATATGGAAGTTGGAAAATTAATCCTGACAGTATTGAAACGGAAGGCCAATATGACGATCTCGGTGAAACCGTTCGGGTGCATGCCATCGTCGGGTATTTCCGACGGCGTGCAATCGTTGGTGACAGATATGTACCCTGAAGCGATCTTTTTACCAGTCGAAACGACGGGCGATGGGGCGATCAACGTCTACAGTCGGATACAGATGATGCTCTTTAAGGCCAGGCAGGTTGCACAGAACGAGTATGCTCAAGCGTTGGCGGAAACGGGGTTTACCGCAGAACAACTCACGGAACTTTGCGGCCATGCGAATTTCAACAGTCCGTTGAAATCCCCTCGCGATGTTGTTGCCTGCACAGCCGCAAATGCGATATACGGCGTCCATAAACCTCGCCGCCGGGAAACGAACTGACTGCAGCCAGGTGGCAGGCGGGTGCGCCTCCCTGCAGACAACTATGACCGGGATGATACCAACTCTTCTGGCGGGGGTTGGTATCATTGTTTGGAAAAAAGTATACTTTAGGTACTGGTGTTCTGGTCATATGAATTAGTGGCTATAGGACGGAATTCATTCATGGGAAGGACTGAACGTTACGCAAAAATATATGATGGAGAAGCTGTTCACAGGCATGAAGTCATTCCCTTTTCAGGTTCGCTATTGGGATGGCAGTACTGTGACGTACGGGGAAGGGGAGCCGCGATTTACCCTCGCGTTTAAAGAGAAGGTTCCTCTCATGAAGTGGTTGCGAAGCCCCGTCATGTCATTTGGAGAGGCGTATATGAACGGTGCGGTTGATATTGAAGGAAGGATCGAAGATGTGATCGAACTGGCATCGGCAAACGGAGGATTAGTTCGGAACAACACCGCCTCCAGTTTGCAAAAGGGGATCTCCCTGTTAAAAGAAAGGGAAAATGTCCAGCATCACTACGATGTCGGAAATGATTTTTATTCGCTGTGGCTTGATGAGACCATGAGCTATTCCTGCGCGTATTTCCGTTCCCCAGAAGACCCGCTCGAACAGGCCCAGTTGCAAAAGATTGACTATGTCCTCAAGAAACTTCAACTCCGCCCTGGGGAAACTCTGCTGGATATCGGCAGCGGTTGGGGTTGGCTGATTATCCGGGCAGCGAAGGAATATCGGGTCAAGGCAAAAGGGATCACATTGAGCAAGGAGCAATATAAAAAGACCAGGGAGCGGATTGCGGAACAGGGGCTGCAGGATCAGGCGGAAGTTGAGTTAGTGGACTATCGCCAGCTAGCGGCAAGAGGTGATGAGTTCGATAAAATATCCATCGTAGGTATGTTCGAACACGTGGGGCAGCAGAATTTTCCTGCCTTCATGAAGGCAGTTCAGACCCTGCTCAAAAACAGGGGTATGGCTTTGCTTCACACGATTACTCAGGCGAAAGAAGTGCCCACTGATCCGTGGATTCAAAAATATATCTTCCCTGGCGGCTACATCCCTTCGTTGCGGGAAGTGGTAGCGTTTCTTCCTGAGTTTGGATTTGACCCACTGGATATCGAAAACCTGCGAAGTCACTATGCTCTGACGCTGGACCACTGGGCAAGTCGCTATGAGAACTCCGTTGAACAGACACGAAAGATGTTTGATGAACGTTTTGTCCGCATGTGGCGTCTCTATCTGCAGTCCAGCGCCGCATCCTTTCGTCTGGGAGGCCTGCATCTTCACCAGATTCTATTTTCGAACGGAACTGCTAACGACATAGCCCTGACGCGCGACCACCTCTACCGCTAGCGGTTTTCCGACCGTATTGGCCCGCGAGTCGTCGCCTTCGACCCATTTTCTATCTGCCGCCGCGCAAACCTGAGAGGAGGGAACTACTCAGGTTCCCCCGTCTTGCGGACGATGGCGTGTCCGCCGAACTGATTGCGCAACGCGGCGACAATTTTCCCGGCCAATGGGTCAGCATCCATGGAACGATATCTCGCCAATAAGCTCATGGTGATGATCGGAGCGGCAACCTGATATTCAAGAGCGGTCTCGACGCTCCACTTGCCCTCGCCGGAAGAATGCATGATTCCCTGAATGTCGTCCAGATGAGCGTCTTTACGAAACACGTCGATCAAAAGTTCCATCAACCATCCGCGGATGACAGAGCCGTGACTCCAGACGCTGGCCACCTGCTCGTAATCATAGGAAAAAGGTCCCTTCTCCAGGATATCAAACCCCTCCGCGATCGACTGCATCATGCCGTATTCAATGCCGTTATGGACCATTTTTAGAAAGTGCCCGGAACCTACCGGACCGGCATGAAGATAGCCATTGGGCACAGCAATGTCTCGGAGCAGCGCCTGAACCTGCGCGATGACGCTCTCATCTCCTCCGGCCATCACGCAACAGCCATGCAAGGCCCCGTCAGTTCCGCCGCTTACACCCACGTCGAGAAAGTGAATCCCCCGCTCAAGCAACTCTTGATGGCGACGCAATGTGTCCTTGTAATTCGAGTTCCCGCCGTCGATCACGAGATCTCCAGGCGCGAGCACATCCTGCAATCCCGCCAATACGTCATCCACCGGCTTGCCGGCTGGAATCATCAACCAGTATACCGTCGATCCGGATCCTTGTTTTGTATCGCGCAGTGTATCCACGACACGCAGATATTCTCGCGCAGCCTCGCGAACCGCAGGGTCCTGATCATACGCAACGACCTCATATCCATGCGCAACCATGTTCCGGCCGAGACCGACACCCATTTTTCCTAAACCAATCAGACTCAAGTTCACCTGTCTTGCCTCCCGGTGGTCAAATTCAGTCTTGCCATGAGGATGCCGAGTTCCCTGTAGGAATCTTTTATTTGATCGTACAAACGACTAAACAGCGGGTAGTACGAGCGATAGATCTCCGTATTTTTCGTTTGCGGGGAATGAACGCTTGCTATACGGATGAGGCTGCTTACGTCTGTCAAGCGTTCCAAGTATCCGAGAGCATGCAGGGCCAACGCGGCGGCGCCAAAACAGGACGCTTCCTCTATCGTCGGAACGTGCAGCTCTATGTCAAACAAGTCGCAAATGATCTCGCGCCACAGAGGCGACCGCGCAAATCCCCCTGACGCTTTGACGATTCCGGCCTGCGAACCCTGCTCAGAGAGCACGGCGTATACTGAGTACAGAGCATACGCCATCCCTTCAAGCGCCGCGCGGATCATATGCGCGCGGGTGTGATGAAGTCCCAGGCCAAACAGAACTCCGCGGGCCCGCTCATCCCAAATCGGCGCCCGTTCTCCCGCCAGGTACGGCAGAAACAGCAGACCTTCCGATCCGACAGGCGCCTGCGCCGCCATTTCAAACAGGTGTTTGTCGACCGCCGTGCGGTTGCCTGCCGGAAACGGATCATCCGGTGACGCCAGATGGTCGGCCAGCCACTGCAGGGTGAGTCCGCCACTGCTGACCGCCCCGCCAATGACCCAGTGATCTTCGGTTAAGGCATAACAGAATGTTCTCCCTGAAACATCTGTCCATGGCGACCCAACAGCCATTCGCACCGCGCCGCTGGTGCCCATGGTCAGGGACAGCTCATACGGGTGAATGACACCCGTGCCCAAATTCGCAAGCACGCCATCGGTGGCGCCGATTACGATCAGCACCCCGTCCGGCAAATTCAATGACTGACGCAATTTTTGGTCGACGATCGACAGCACTGTTGTCGTTGACACCGGTCTACTGAGACGCGACGCATCCAATCCGAGATACTTCAAGGCCTCCTCATCCCATGTTAAGGAGTGAATATTGAACAGTCCTGTGGCCGAAGCAGTTGAGTAATCGACCAACCACTCCCCAGCCAGCAGCCAGATGATCCATTCCTTGATCGATACGAACCGAGCCGCGTCGCGGTAGACGTCAGGACGTTCATCGCGCATCCAGGCGAGTTTTGAGATCGGGGACATCGGATGCAGCGGCGTGCCTGTTCTCGTGTATAACGGCAGGCCCAACCGAGAGCGAATTTGTTCCATTTGCGAAGCGCTGCGCGTATCCGCCCAGGTCAACATCGGAGTGAGCGGCGAGCCCTCGCTCGAGACCGCAAATATACCGTGCATCATCGCGCTGAAACTGATCGCCTCGATCACTGCGCCGCGTGCAGCCGCCTTGCGCGCCACGCAGCGAGTGGCTTCCCATACGCCGTCAGCGAGTTCGCGCGGGTCCTGCTCCGTCCACCCCGGCTGTGGATGGCGATGCGTATAGAATACTTGACACTGCGCGACCTCTTCTCCGGTATGCAGGAATGCGACTGCCTTTACACTTGTCGTGCCAAGGTCGATGCCCAGGATCACTTTTTCGGCCACGGTGTCACCTCGACAGTCTGTTAGAACTCGAACCTACTTGGTCCCCTGCCTGCCAGGACGGATCATGCATTGCACTGCCGCTCAAACATGTGCGGCCCAAAGGCCGCAAAACTCGCTGCAGTGCAATGCATGATCCGTCCTGGCGAGCGACTTCAGTTTTCCCAGCACCGTGGTTCGGTGGTTACCCTTGGGAGGCGCTAAAAGCGTTTTTTTGCGATCACCTTGCGGATTTCGGCGAGATTTGTGATGGTTTCCTGTTGTCGCCGGATCGCTACAGCGACATACAGAGCATCCAGTATGCTCAGTTGGGCAAACCGGGCCGCCATGGATTCCGTCCGATAGCGGCTCTCTCGGCTCGTGGCGACAAGACAGACATCGGAAATCCTCCCGATGGGCGTCTTGGAATAATCGGTTAAGCTGATCGTTTTTGCGCCTCGGGAGCTGGCGACTGCAACAGCCTCATAGATGTCTTTATTGGTGCCTGAGTGCGAAATCGCGATAACCACGTCCTGAGGTCCGAGCAATGCGGCGGACATCACCTGAAAGTGACTGTCCGTCTGCGCGATGCAAGGGATTCCCGTGCGCATGAACTTGTGATAACCGTCTTGCGCCAGCATGGCGGAGCCGCCGCAACCGTAAAACTCCAGTCGTCTCGCGCCGGAAATCAAAGAGACCGCCTTCTCCATCAAACCGGCGTCCAATAAGCTGAGGGTATCCTCGATACTCTGTATATTCGCTCGGAATATCTTTTCAGCAACAGATAGAATAGCGTCCGTTTCATGGACTTCTTCGTGAATACCGAGGGATGGTTCGCTCGTTTCCGAGGCGAGCGCAATCTTCAGAGCCTGAAATCCCTGCAACCCCAGCCGCTTTGACAGCCGGAAGATCGTGGCCTCCGCACAACCGCATGTTTCGGCTATTTCCGTGATGGACTGCCGAATCACTTCATCTGGATGTTCCAATATATAGCGCGCAATCCGCGCTTCTGTCGCAGGCAGTTTCTCTGTCATGGCCCGGATCCGCGTATAAATGCTCCCTGTACCGTCCAGCAACACCATTCACCTCGATTGACTCGTCTCTATCCCCAACACGTTCAACCAACTATTCAGAACTCCATTGCAATGTAAATATACCAAACCCGCAAGTCAAGTATATCAAAATTTTTTTCGTAATGATATAACTCTAGAAAAAAACTTATTGCAATAGTGGAGTGCGTCATATAGTATACAAGCAGAACGACCCGTCATTTACGTGATCGATAGAAATGGGGATGATCGAGATGAAACCGATTACCCACCCGATCAGGGAGTGGATCACGTCGTCGCGGACGCGTTAGCTGTATTTCATAACAGGAGGGTAAGAGAATGAGAAACAAGTGGACCAAGGTCTTGATGAGCGCCATGAGCGCGAGTCTATTGCTGACCGGAGCAAGCAGCGCGGCGATGGCAAAGGCGAAGGCAGCGCCACAGCCAGTGGTTTTAAAGGTTTTGTACATGAGTCAACAGGGATACAGCACGGCCGTCCTGAATAAGATGGGAGCGGAATTTCATAAAGAGCACCCGAACGTCACCATCGAATTTACTTATCTCCCGTATCCCCAGTTGCACAGCGCCATTCTCACGTCGGCCGCGGCGCCTGTCGCGCAGTATGACGTGGTGCTGTCCGACCTGATCTGGACCGGTGAATTTGCCGCCAAAGGATACACCGTTGCGCTGAACAACTATATCCGCCAATACATCAAGAATCCCAAGGGAATTCCGCAATCAGTGTGGAACGGCTTGTCGGTCGGCGGGAAAGTGATGGCCATGCCGTTCCTGGCCAACTTCCAAAACTTCTATTACAACAAGAAGATGCTGGCCGAAGCGGGGTTCAAATCCGGACCGAAAACCATGGCTCAGTGGCTGCATCAGATGCAAGTGCTCAAGGCCAAACATATTGTTCAGTATCCCTATGAAGACTCGTGGCTGCAGGCGGAGGGTCTGGTCTGCGACTATGTGCGCACCGCAGGGGAATTCGGAAACGGCAACCTGTTTAACGCGAAGGGTCAACCGATCATGAATCAGGGCGCCGCGCTTAAGGCGCTCGAGTGGATGCGCATGCTGTACAAAGACGGACTCGCCAACCCCAACTCGCTGGCGGCCGACGAACCCACCGCGGCCAACGCGTTTGCGTCCGGTCAAGCCGCTTTTAACACCAACTGGACATTTGTCACGGGGATCATGAACAACAAGTCCGAGTCCAAGATCGTGGGACAGGGCGTGGTCAGTGGATTCCCTGTGGCGCCGGGCACCAATCGGGCCACACTGTCGGCGAGCATCTCCGGGTTCCAGGGACTCGCGATTGCCGCCAATACTCCCGCGAGTCTGAAGCCGTGGGCGTGGAAGTGGATTCAGTTTGCGACATCGCCGGCCGTGCAAGCGCAACACCTGCACAGCGAGTGGCCCATATGGTCGTCGGTGGCCACTTCGCCCCAAGAGAAACACCTGAATCCCTGGTACAAAGTGTATCAGCAAAACCTGAACGCGGTGTACAACCGTCCGGCCGTCTCCAACTACCTGACGGTCAGCAGCATCATCCAGCAGTACGTACACGAAGCCATCGGCGGAACGATACCGGTCAAAACGGCGGCCAACGACATGGTGCAACAGATCGAGTCGCTGCCCAAGTAACAACAGCGCGTTGACAGGACGATCAAAACCACGAATATCATACATTCTCATGAAACGCACGAACGCACCGAGGCTTCGTGCGTTTCATGAAGAATGAGTAAGGAGAACATCATGACGTCTATGCCCGTGGAGAGCCCACCAAAACGCGCCACTTTGCGTCATCGGTTATTTCGCACGCTCTCAGGCGAATACTTCTGGCTGTATCTGTTATTGCTGCCTTCCCTCCTGATCCTGGTCGCGGTCATCTTGATCCCGATGCTGTTTGCCTTTCAGATGAGCCTTGGCAACACCAGTATCGTCGTTCTCGGCGGGCGGGGCACCATCAGCAATCAGTGGGTTGGGTTGCAAAACTATCTCTCCCTGTTGCAAAATCCGAGTTTTTGGCAGGCGTTGCGCGAGACCCTGTATTTTTGGGTCGTGTCCATTTTCATCGAGGTTACGGTAGGCATCGGGATGGCGGTGCTCATGAATCAGTCGTTCTTTGGCCGCCGGATCTTTCGCGTCATCGTGTTTATTCCCTGGGCCATCCCCACGGTGGTCAACGCCATGCTCTGGGGGATGATCTTTGACGGCGACAATTTTGGGGCGCTGAACGATCTTTTGCTGCAATGGCATGTGATTCAAAGTCCGATCGTCTGGCTCAACCCGTCGGCGCTGTTCCCGCAGATTCCCTGGTTGTCAAACGCGCTGTCCTACTTGGGCTCGAACCTCGCCATGAACTCGATCATTGTTGGCGACGAGTGGAAAACGCTCCCGATTGTGGCCATCCTCGTGCTGGCTGGCCTGCAAACCATCCCTCACGAATATTACGAGGCGGCGCGGGTCGAGGGCGCTTCCGCCTGGCGGCAGTTTCGGCAGATTACCTTGCCGCTCATCGCGCCGGTTCTGACGGTCGTGCTGATCCTGCGCACCATGCAACTCATGCGCGCGTTTACGCTCATTTTCACTCTCGAGCAATTTGGCCTGCCTGTACTTTCGATTCAGGCGTACCAACAGGCGTTTTCCTTTGGCTCTTTTGGCATGGGTTCGGCCGTGTCGTTTCTCATCGGGCTCATCGCCCTTGTCATCGCGTACTTTTACATCAAACGTCTGTACCGGGAGGAACTCTAATGGACGCAATGGCCGCACAACCTCATCAAGCGCGCCCCCGGCGCACAATCAAGTGGAGCCGGATCGGCGTGTACGCGCTCGTCCTCCTGGTCTTGACGTGGACGCTCGCTCCCCTATACTTTCTGGTAATCACAAGCCTCAAGCAATACGTGGGAACCATCGCGTATCCTTTGCCCTGGCTGCCCACCCCGTTTACCTGGAATAATTATGCGATCATGTTTACCAACTATAGCCCGGACAGCATCAGCTATCGCTTCTTGCATGCCCTGCGCAATTCAGTCATCGCCTCCACGGCGACCACTGTGCTAAATCTGGTCTTTGGATCGGCGGCCGCCTATGTGCTGGCGCGGGCGCGCATGCGCGGGAAAAATGCGATCACGATGATCTTTCTGGCTTCCAACCTGTTGCCGACGGTAGCGCTGATTATTCCCTTTTATGTCCTGACGGTCACCTACCTGAGCGGACTGCACCTTTACGACACCAATACCTTGATGGTGATTTTGTACACCTCGTTTTCGCTCGGTTTGGTCATCTGGATTATGCGGGGATACTTTGCATCGATTCCGATCGAGTTAGAGGAGGCGGCGCGGGTGGACGGGGCGAGCCGATTGGTCTCGCTGATTCGCATCATCCTGCCGCTTACGGTTCCGGGTCTGCTGGCAACCGGTTTGTTGACGTTCCTGATGTCCTGGGATAACTTTATATTGCCGCTCGTCCTCGGTCCGGATTCCAGCGCCTACAACCTGCCCTTTTTCATCTATTCGCTGAGCGGACAGTACCTGCACTTAAACAACGAGATTGCGGCCGGAGGCGTTCTGTCAGCCATTCCGCCCGTACTGATCGTCCTGTTCTTTGGAAAATATATCGTCAGCGGCCTGACCGCAGGAAGCGTGAAAGGGTAGATGATGGTATGTGCTCGCTGTGGGTGAACCAGGGGGTGACAGTTTGGTGGAAGGCGCGCGTATTCGCGCTTTGCGGGTGGACGTGAATGTTGGCGCAGACTCGCAGACTCGCGCGATTGCAATTTGTATACAAACGAAATAGACTGAATATACAAAGCGAACAGTGGGCAGTGCCACGGTTCTTTATTTCAGTGTGCTTCGGGAGGCAAGTGTCCATATGTATACTACGATTCGTGACATTTTTGAGCAGACGGTTCAGAAGTACCCAGAGAAAGAGGCAATCTATGATGTCCGTTCCGGGGTGCGCTGGACGTATGCCGAGTGGGATCTGCAGGTCAACAGGTTGGCAAACGCCTTGCAGGCGTCCGGAGTGCAAAAAGGGAACCGGGTTTCTACTGTTCTGTTCAATACGGAGGAATTGGCCACGACATTCTTTGCCTGCGCCAAGCTGGGGGCAGTGTTCAATCCCATCAATTTTCGTCTTGGCGAAGAGGAGATTTCGTACATATTGACAGAAATGCAACCTGAAGTTGTGATTTTTGAACACGCAGTGGAGCCGAAACTGTCAGCGATTTACGGTCGCTTCCAGGACACTGGTTTCTGGTTTATTGACGAGCACGTCCCGCAGTATGCGGTGGATTATCACCGAGTGGTCGCAGCGGCGGCAGATACACGCCCCAATGTGATTGTGGAGGAAACCGACGTCTACGGGATCATGTATACGAGCGGCACCACTGGTCGGCCAAAGGGCGTCATGCATCGCCATCGTGATATGGTAGAGCAGAGCCTGATTCTCATTAATGCCACAGATCTTGGCAGGAATGATCGCGGATTGGTCACCGGCCCGATGTTTCATTGCGCAGAACTGCATTGCGCGTTTCTGCCGCGTGTGCATATCGGCGCCAGCAGCGTGATCCTGCATCATTTTGATCCGAGCGTCGTGTTGCGGTTGATTCAGTCAGAGAAGGTTTCTTTATTTTTCGCGGCGCCCACAATGTGGAACATGTTGTTGCAAGAAGATCTTAGGCACTATGACCTGCGGTCTTTGCGCTTAGGACTGTACGGAGCCGCTCCGATGGCGCCGGCGCTTGTGCGCGCCTGTCACGATCAACTCGGGATTGATTTGATACAGGCTTACGGGATGACCGAGATGGGGCCTGCGGTCACCATGCTGTTCGAGGATGAACAATTGCCGAAGGCTGGGTCTGCGGGCAAGGCGTGTTTGAACCACGAGGTTCGCGTCGTGCAACCGCGTGAGGACGGACCGAGCGATCCGGAGGATCGTATGGGAATCGGTGAGATTGGTGAAGTGATTGTTCGGGGTCCATGCATGATGATAGGGTACTACGATCGCGATGAGTTGAATGAGCGGGTTCTGTATAAGGGCTGGTACCATTCCGGGGATCTCGGGTATGTCGATGAAGACGGTTATCTATGGATCGCAGATCGAGTCGACGATATGATTATCAGCGGCGGAGAGAATATTTATCCGCGCGAGGTCGAGGATGTACTTTACGAACACCCAGGAATATTGGACGCGGCGGTGATTGACGAGCCGGATGAAAAGTGGGGCAAGAGAGTGGTCGCAGTCATCGTGCGAAAGGACTCGTCGTTGACTGAGCAAGATCTGGAGCAGTTCTGTCGGGACAATGCGAAGCTTGCACGGTACAAACGTCCGCGTCGGTATGTATTTGTCGATGTGTTACCGCGCAACGCCAGCGGCAAGATTCAAAAATATCTGCTCAGGGAACAGATCAGGACGTTCCAATGAGCGAACTTTAACGAAACGCTTGTTTGCTCAAGACGCACCCTTGATGTTGTTAAGGGAGTACGCCATGAGTGAGCAAATGAGGACAAGGGAGTACGCCATGAGTGAGCAAGCAGTGACAACGGTCGGACGAGTCGCAGGGCGAGGGGCATCTGTCCAGAAACGCCACACACGTCGCGCAAATGGCATCGTGACGACTCGTCTATTGGACATTTACGAGCGGCTGTTCGCGCACTACGGCGATCGCCGTTGGTGGCCGGCCGACACGCCGGAAGAAGTGATTATCGGGGCCATTCTCGTACAGAATGTGGCCTGGAAGAACGTTGAAACGGCGATTGCCCGCTTGCGCGAAAAGGGCTGGCTGTCTCTTCGCGCTCTGCGTGAAACGCCGATAGAAGAAGTGGAGGAATGCATAGTTTCAACACTCTACTATCGCATGAAAGCGCGCAAACTGCAGGCGTTCGCCGCCATGGTGGAAGCGGAGTTCGCAGGCGACGCGGGCCTCATGCTCGCGCTCCCGGCGGACGAACTGCGCGCGCGGCTGCTTGCCGTTTGGGGCATCGGTCCAGAGACCGCCGACGATATCATTTTATATGCCGCCAATCAGCCTTCCTTTGTCATCGATACCTATACCCGCCGCATTTTTTCCCGGCTTGGCCTCATGGAAGAAAAGGCGACGTACGATGAGTTGCGCGCGTTTTTCATGCGCCACTTGACGGCCGATGTTGCTCTGTACAATCAATATCACGCTCTGATCGACGCGCTCGGCCACTCGCTGTGCCTGAAAAAACGTCCGCGTTGCCGTGAGTGCCCGCTTTGCGCTATGTGCCCGAGCGCCGAATAGCAGGAGGCTGCGCCGTGCCCGAAGTAGATGATGACGGGATTCCCGTGACTGATCAGGTCGAATGGGAGCGACACAATATTGAACCACTTCAAGGAATAGAAGCGGCTCTTGGCATCCCGCTTGCATTAGAGCACGCTCGAAGGTGTAGCCGCTGTACATCGGAAAATGGAGTCGTACACGTGGTCGGTGTGTCTGTGGGTCGAAGCAGGGCGGGATGATCGGAGATTGTTCGTGCCCTCACGCATAAGTGGCCGTTGTTGGGGAACGAGGTTCTGTCGCTAAAGGGCAGGTTAGTCCACTGCGCCATGAGGCGCTGTTTATTGAAGCCACGGATACGTGGTTGGCGAGTACCTCATCTCGCCAAGGCTAGGATGGCATGCGTTGGGTCGGAGCAAACCCAGGGTCTGAAGCCCATCTAACAATGTACCCGTGAGGGGGAACCGACTCCCCAAGATGCGGGGCTAGCCTCTACGACCTACTATGGTCAGCGAAAGCAAAGCCATGTCTGAAGCGTGGTCAACTGCAAC
>JAJZEE010000133.1 GCA_021805735.1 Bacillota bacterium | reverse complement strand
CGACTCGTCGACGGACGCCGCTGCCACTCTCAATATGAAGGCGAGTTCGTCGCCAAATGTGAGGACGTCCTCCATAACGCATTCCATGTGCGCGCGGCACTCCACAAGGCGTGGAGGCTTGACCTTTACGGCCGGAATTGTAGCAAACCCGCGCTCCTTCGGTTCCTCGGGTGCGGGCGGAAGAGGGTCCTGGGCGTTCCACACCTTTTGCGCAATATCGTCGCTGGGAAAATTGATCACACATTCGCCGTTTGCGAACAGGTTCATGGCCGTGTGATGCTCGCGGTGGCAGCCCAGGACAAGTCGGAATGGCTTTCCGGAAACGAAGGACACCCAACTCTTCGGGGCAATATTCACCCAGCCGTGAGCATTGACTGTCGTCACCAGCACGATCGGACCCGCGAGTGGATTGACCGCCCAGTGACGCAACGCCACATCGAGATCTATCTTGTTCATCCAGAATCCCTCCCTCCCAGCCCCACCATGCCCATCCCGGCCGTGTGCGTCCCGCAGCGCCGAGCGCAAACGCGTCGCTGGTTCCGGCAGCCTATCCGTATTGTACACCCCGAGCCATCAACCTTGGTGTATGATATGCCCATCAGAAATCCGATGGTCGATGACCTGGCGACGCAAAACGCAAAGATATATATTTCGAGTTCGCGCTGATTCTCGACTCCACGATGTAACCTTTTTCGCCCCAGCAACGTCTACTCTCCAGGTTGCTTTTTTCCCCTATACCCACATGCTCCTGACGGAGCGTGCGATGAGTGTGAAAATGCGCCGAACGCTATTTCCCTGGCAAAGCATGCGTCCGAATAAGGGGACTTCACCATGACCGCCCTGGCTCAAACAACCGCCTCCCTGCCGCCCCGGATTCGACGCAAACACGGCGCCCGCCTGCTCATCGGCATCCTGGCGCTGATGGCGACGCTGGGACTTCTATACGCGTTGGTCGTTCTCGACTACGCGGCAACCCCACAGTTCGCCGTACGCTTCACGCCCGACACAAACCTGGTGCAGGTGAGACTCACCCCCGGCAAAGGTTTGCTGTCCCAGTTCGTGTTCGCGCACTGTCAACTGACTCTGACCACCACTGGCGTTCACGCAACTGCTGTCCGAATCGCCGCCCCCATGCACTGGTCGGAACGGATCTCGGCGGGCGAGACCGTAAGATTGTCCGCTCATGTGCAGGGTCCGTTGCTCGCTCGCCCGCGCCTGCAAAAGACAGTGCGCGCTCCGCTGGGCGCGGCCGTGGCTTCAGAGCAGATACTTCGGTGGACAGAAGTCGTGCACTTCACACTGCCTCTCAAATCGATTCGCGTACTCTCCGACCCCGGACGCCTCGTACTGTCCCACACTTCTGACAGCCTCACGCTGCGCCGCCCGATCGTCGCCGTGCGGCCCATCACGCTTGATCTGACCGCGACAAACGGTGAAACGAGTGCGGTGCAAGTTGCGTCTCAGCCGATCCCGCCAGTGCCCGAATACTGGTTTGGCGCCTCCTCCGGGCGGCGTATCTACATCACCATCGACGACGGCTGGTTTCCCAGTCGGCGAGTGCTGGCTCTGATGAAGCGCGACCATCTCCCGCTGACCGCCTTCCTGATCGAGCAGGCAGCGCAGGAACATCCAAACTACTGGAAGGCGTTCGTGGCGGCGGGTGGAGTGATCGAAGACCACACCGTCTCCCACCCCTGGCTGACGCGTGTTTCCCCGCAAACAGCCGAGGCGCAGTGGGCGGGTCCTGTCCACAGCTACCCTGGCTGGTTCCAGCAGCGCCCCTTAGTGGGTCGGCCCCCTTATGGAGCGGTCGACCGTACGGTGCGATCTGCCGCCCGGGCCGCCCGTTTGCGAGCGATCATCATGTGGAGCGCGGAGTGGAGTCCAACGAACAGGAAGGCGGGGCTGACCACGTGGAACCGCTTGCCGCTCGCTCCTGGAGAGATTGTGCTGCTGCACTGGGATCCCGGACTCTACAAGGAGTTGCTGGACGTGTTGGCGATCTGCCGCGCGCAGCATTTGCAGCCAGCCCCCCTGTTGGCCGGCCTGCCTGCGAGCGTGAGCGGCGGCAGCCAGTTCCCGAGCGCAACATCTGTCGATGAGCACAACGGACAGGGTGGGATGCGAACCCGTGTACGAGGATAAGCTTTCGTGTCAAGCGCCTTTCCGATTGCAGAAAAACGCGGCGTGAAGCTCCCAGACGCGGCGCCGGAACGTCTCACCCCAAATAGGCCCATTCCCTCCCTCCGTCGACCGTGCGCAAAACGATGCCCCTTCCCTGCCTGCTGCTGCCGACCAGCCAACCATGTGTTTGATCCGAAAAATACAAAGAAAGTGGTTGCCAGAACGACGGCGCGTGGAGATCGCGAGTATTGACGATAGCCCGCGTGCGCCAAGTGGCTCCCCCATCTGAGGTGCTCGTCAGCAGCAGTTTATCGACGCGGGTGTACGGCATCCAACCGACGAAATCAGCAAAATCAATCGGACCCGTCGCGAACGGTCCCGGTTGCGCACCCAACCCGCGATCTCCCGGAATGTGAACCGTCGGATAGGACGGGAACCAGTACCTTTCTTCTAACATCGGCTTCCAGGCGCGACCGTTTGCGGACGTGAACACGACATACCCGACCTGGTCCATGCCGTCGCTGCCGCCGTACACCATGAACCACACAGCGCCAAAGCGTGAGGTCTCTACCAGGGAGTGCCACGGACCCGAGGCCCCCTTGCGAACGGGCGCCAAGAACACTCGGCTCCAGGTATGACCCCCGTCGTTGGTTGCATACAGTGCGGGTCCATTAGCCGCATAGCCGGTGCTGCTGCTCAGAAAACTGATCGACGTAAACGAACGTCGCGTATTCAGGATATGCCAATGCTGACCGCCGTCCTTCGTCTGGTATAGCTTTTCGCGGGCCAGAGCATACCCGAACCCCGGATTTACGAGAGAAACCTGTTCTGCGGCAAACGGAACTTTCGTCCACGTAGCGCCATTGTTCTCGGTGACAAGGAGAAACTGATCTTTCACGACAGCGACACCCTGTCCAGAACCGGGCACAAAATCCAGCTGCGTGATGGTTCCTGACCCGTTGTATTGACGTGTCCAACTGCGACCCGCGCTATCGGTGTGGTAGATTGCGCGCGCACCAGCGATCCAGCCCTGGCTGACACTGTCAAAGTACACCGCGTTCAGCGATCCAACCCCTTTGAGCGAAGGCGCCGGCGCGATGTCCAGTTTGCTCGTTTGAGTAATACTCTGCCGTGTACGAGGAACCGCGCTTTGGACTGAGGAACAACCTGTAACAGCCAAACCAAGCGACATCACCGTCACAGCCAACGCCAACCGCCAGCGAACTCGTACGTTCATCGTTTCATCCTCCAGTCCAGTACGGGGTTGAACCCGCGAAGCTGCGATAAACCGCAGATCCGTTCCGTCCACCTTCTTGTCTTGTCTCGCTTCCCGTCCAGATAGGTCCTCTCCTCCACGCACAAAATCCGTTTCCGTTGACTGGCGTTTATATGGACGATCCAATCACTCTTTGGTTACAGTCTTGTTGCAGTGCCAATACTTAAGATCATCCGGAGCATGCCCTTGTGAGCGCACTCACAATTTTTTGCTGACAGGGCGCCCTCCTGTCACCGATCCGGCTCCTGATTCGTCTATAGGTAAACCGCGTGATCGCGCATCGATAAGGGAGGGGGACCCGACATGTCACACAAGCACAATGAGGATCGCGCAGGGCGAACGAGCCTTGTTTTCACGCTCACATTTGCCGTTCTCGCAGCAGGTTTTGCACTGTCCGTTTCTCTTCTGACCCGGCCCTCACCCTCCTCAACGCGAATCTCCACCGGTCCACCTCTCTTGCGCCCTGTTCAGATCGACAACCTTTCCATGGCGAACGCAAAAGCCGGATTTGCCATCGGGCGGTTGCCCGGTTCACCGAATCAAGCGAGAATGGTGCTGCGCACAACGGACGGCGGAAGAGTGTGGACGGAGGTCACGCCCCACTTACCCGCAAATACCCAGAGCAATTTGAATTTGACCGCCGGTTTTGCCGGATCGCGCTCGGCCGCCCTCGTACTGGAGAGGAGCAACGCCGCGTTCACCGTCTTTACCACGCTTGACGGCGGTCGCATGTGGATGCGGTCGCTTCCCATTCACGCCGGCTATGCCGGAGGAATAGTGGACATCCAGTTCCTCAACCGTCTGCACGGATTTCTGGAGGTTTCGGATCCGGGAAATTCGATGTTGCCTGGGGCTATGTATGCAACGCAAGACGGCGGGCGGACATGGCAAAGAGTCTCCTACAGCGGGGCAACGCAAAATGCAACGACGGCCGCTTCGGATGCGGCAGCGGGGAAACCGGTGCTTGGCTGGCTTCCATTTGCCGAGAGGTTTTCATTTCGCGCCATAAAGGACGGGTGGATCAGCGGCGGTCAGAGAGGAGGGCCGTTTGGCGGAGCTGGTTACGTGTGGCTTTTTCGCACCACAGACGGTGGACGGAGTTGGATCCACGAGTCGCTGCCCATGCCGCGCGGATGGTCCAGGGCGTATACAGCCCTGAGTGAACCGCGGTGGTTCGGAAACACGGGCTATCTCACCATGACATGCTGGGGGCTCAAGGCTGCCGCCAGCCAGACATTTCTATACGTCACGCACGACGCGGGCAGACGGTGGTCACAAATTCCGTTTATTCACAATGAAGGTTTCCAGGCTCCGCTCAGTGTGGACTTTGTCACGGCGCAAATCGGATATGTCATGTACGGTGGCACTCTGTACAGAACACAGAACGGCTGGAGAACATGGACCCCAATCATGCATAACGAGCACCTGCGTTTTGCCGCCCTGCAGTTCATCAATCCGTCCAACGGCTGGCTCTTCTGGCCAGGACCTACGGCGGCTCACTGGGAGCAAACAAAAGATGGAGGCCGCACATGGACGGCGTGGAAACCTGTGGTTCGGCTGCGCTGACTGAATTTCAGCTATTCTGGGCCTGGTTCGAAAAACCTGCCAAAATCTCCAATAGGCTTTCCCGACTCTTTCGGGTCCGCGGTCTTGCAGGATTCATCCGCCCTGCTCTCGATCCTCTGAAACACCGGTCGCGCGTACGATGCTATTTGCCGATGTAAAACGGCTGCACTTTCGAGCGTGTTCTAATGCAATAGGAACAAAATGCACTTTCCGAAAGACGCCAATCAAATCCAGAATTCATCCAATAGATCCAGTTGTCCGCCGATTTTGTATTTGATCCACCGCTGAAACATCGGCTCAACAAAACGATATCGGCCTCGCGAGGCGCGTATAATGATGCTTGTTTTGATCAAAGAATCAATCGCTCTCTGAACAGCGGTTGGATTGTTCCCGCGATAAGGCGGGTTGCCTTCGACCAACGCCGCCAACACTTCCTCGCCAAGGGAAATCTCAGAAACTCGCCGCCACAGATTCTCGTATACTGCATCCAGTTGATCAAAAGCTTGATGCAGACTTTCTTCTGCAATCGGTCTCGTCAACACCATGGCGCTGTCTTTCGCGTCAAAAAAAGCAATAGATAAGGTTGCCATCATGCAATAGGGGTGGCCCCCCGTCGCTCGAATCAATAACTCGATCGCCCTGTCCTCCGCAGACATTCCAAATTGGGTAAACTTTTTTGCGATATACGCTTGCCATTCATCAGGAGTGATTTCGGGTAGACTCCAAATGGCCGCAAACCGATAAAAGGCTTGCCGATGATCTGCGAAGATCGTTTTCATCATGGAGGGTTCGCTGCCCGAGAACAAATAGGTCGTGTTTTCTTGTCGCTGAAATACTGACCGCAGCAGTCGAAGTAATCGTTCTCCCCCGAGTTGATCGATTTCCTGAAATTCGTCAAGCAGAAAGACGAGTCTGCGGTCATCCTTCATAGCGATTCGTTCCGCCATTTCAAAAGCCTCCTGCAAGACGTTCCAAGGGTCCATTTCTTTTGGATCTCCATGAAATCGCAAGCCAAACTCCACATCCTGCATTTTGATGGACAGATCCGGCTTTGCGATCCAACGAAGAAAATCATGAAGGGAGTGGGTCATGCTCTCCAATTTGCCCGTTCTCAGTTGAGTCACTTTTTCAAGCGCCTGCAAAGCAAAACGTTCTATATTGACGATATGGAGCAAATCCATATCCAATGTGTAACATCCGCGGGCAGACAACCTTCTCATGACTTCAGAAGCCACACTGCTCTTCCCGGTACGCCGAGGACTGGCCAACATGATACTGTCGCCATAGTATAAATGGTCTTCCAATTTTTTCAGAAATCCATGCCGCTCAATTACATCGTCCGACGGTATAATACGTCCACGCGGGAATCCGCGTTGAATCGCCACACTGATCCACTCCAGTGTCAATAGTTCATTTTATGTGCTATTATAGCACGAAAGATGTATTATAAACAGAAGGAATCGCAAAATGAAAAACCTCCGGCGCTCTCTGTGCATAGAAGTCTTGCAGCCCGTTTCAACGACATCACGCCGGACAAGCGGGAACGCATATTCATGCAATTACTCGCTTGGCGGGCCTATTCAGCATTCGCAGCCGTTAATTCAGGAATGGCGGAAATCCTGAATGTGTATAATCACTCCTTTAAGCGATACCAATAACGATAACTTTCTTGAAACCCTAATTTTGAATAGAGCCTTCGAGCAGGTGCGTTGTTAAGCATTACTTGGAGGTAAGCATATTCCGCACCATTGTCTTTTCCCCATTTCAACAAGTTCAACATTAATTGCTCCCCAAACCCACGGTTTCGGTGACGTAAATCCGTTACGATGTCAAAAACCCCCAAATAACCTCTTTCTAAAACTCCTAAACCACATCCAACCAACGTGTCACTATCGTAGAGCGACACGAAGCAGGTTTTTGGTAGTATCAATGAGAGCATTTGCTTCATAGTTGTTTTGTTAGCTTTTTGATTGTTAAGCATACAAAACTGGTTCAGCCATTCATCCGTCAACTCTTGGTCGAATCTAACCGTGTGTATCACTGGATTCCTTAACTCCGACAACGATAATAGTTGAACGCTTGTGTGATCGATTGAGGTGTAACCCCGCTCTTCTAAAATTGCATCCAAACTTTCTGGGTACACGGATTTGGTCATCTTAAAAACGGGCTTTAAGTTGCGGGCTAGAAATATATCCTCACAATATTGAAGTTTGTAATCCAAGTCCTCAGTCGACCCATATATCGGGTTGATTGAATTCGCACGCTTCGTGTAACCGTTGGAAAACCTCAATATCCAACCATCGTAAACCACCGTTTGTAGTGACGCCCAAGCGTTGAGCGATAACTCTTCGATATAACGGATCATCCCTCACCCCTCCTATCTATAACAATACAACAAAGCGAATATATATACATGATATTTAGGAGTTTATTCTGCAGAATAGGCCCGGGCCGACCCACCCCCATTAAGGGGCAGTTTGACGCCCGAGCCCTTCCCCGAACCGGACTTGCGTCTTTCGACGCATCCGGCTCTCCATCTGAAGTAGTCTTAGGTTGCACGTGGTTCGGACTGACCCGTAGCCTTCTTGTTGCCCCGCCTTTGTTTTCGCCCGTAGCATGGAAGGCATAGGGCGACGAGATTGTCTGGTATGAATTCCATTTGTACCCGCATGGCTCCTGCAACTCCGGACCAGTAATCAACGTGCGTGTTCCGGCCAGTGAGTTTGCAGGCGCATTTCGCACACCGTGCATCCTGTCGTGTCAACACATATTTGCGGTAAAATGCCCAATTTTCCGGCAATCCGTATAGCCGCTCAATGTATCTGGCACGTTGAACTCTCATCGTTTCTTGAAGTTTGCGGTTCCCGTCAAGCCATTCGCGGTCTTCTGGCACATAGGGATTTTTCTGTGAGCATTTGTCTGGATACTCGATCTTGTAGAATCCAAACTTATCGAGCATGTGCACATTGCCATCGTTATCCTTTAATCCGAAGTTCTTCGCCGTGGACTTCCGGTGGTATGGGAGGTTGACGGCTTCATTGTAGCGATGCTGGTATCGCCTCGCCACGACGCCTGGGGGCTCTCTCGTTCTTTGTTTAAGCCTGTGAAACACCAACCACCATACATAATAATCAAGGGTGAGGAAGGTATCCTTCGCGTTCCCTCTTCGGAAGTATTCAGCGAAGCCTCGAATCTTTCGGTTCAATGTGGCGACGGCTGCCGCGCCCGGTGCCATCCAGAATGCTCGTGAATCCTTGGCCATGGTACTCCTAAACCGTTGGATCGCTTTACGACTCGGCTTCGCAAGAACCCGTTCTTTTCCTTGCCGCTTCCATCGTCGGATGTTGAAACCAAGGAAGTCAAATCCCTTGTCCGCGTGCGTCACCAGTGTCTTTTCTGCCGACAGCTGAAGTTTCAGCGTGTTGCTCAGGAACTCCGCGATTTCCGCCTTGAGCGTCTCGGCATGTTCCTTACTTCTGCAGAGGATCACTGCGTCATCGGCGTATCTCACGATGTAGCAGGGGATAGCGGCCTTTCTTCGCTCCCGAGGTGACAGGGATTCGTACTTAGACGCGATGACTTCATCCAGTTCACTCAGATAAATGTTTCCAAGTATTGGACTAGCGACTCCACCCTGCGGTGTGCCGAGCTCCGTATCCTCGAATTCTCCCTCGTAGACAAGCCCTGCTTTTAACATATTGCAGATAACCCTTATCAATCGGCGGTCATGAATGTTCCGCCGCAGGATATCCAGCAGGATTTCATGGTCTACGTTATCAAAGAATCCCTTGATGTCAAGCTCGACCACCCAGCAGTAGCGGTGTCTTCCAATCAGGAAACGGATGCGCTCAATGGCGTGATGCGTGCAGCGATACGGCCGGAATCCATAGCTGTGCGGGTGCTGTTTCCCTTCGTAGATGGGCTCCAGAATGCTACGTACCGCATCCTGTGCCACGCGATCGACGATAGTGGGAATTCCGAGCGGCCTTTTTTCATGTGGCTTATGGTTCTTCGGGATGAAAATCCTCCGCACGGGACTCGATGAGTACAGACGGAGTGCTTGTTTCACCTCTTCCCGAAGCTTTTGCCTAGCCTCCGGTGTGGCATAGTCTTTCTTCGTCTTGTCGTCTACGCCGGGTGTGTGAGCACCCTTGTTTCGCAATACCTTCTCAATAGAGAGGTCAATCCAGACATTCCATCTCAGCAGATGATGCAATCTCGAAAATGGTCGTTGTTCCTTTGACCTTCGTGCAAGGCGCGCTTGTGTTTCGAATCTCTTTGCCTCCAAGGTGGAGGATTGAGTGACGGTAGATATCGCAATCACTCCCTTATGGGGAGCCCTACTTTACTCACGCACACCTACTTCAAACTGGAACCCTTCGCCATGTGATGGGCGTTACCCATCTCGGACTACTACGGTTCCTCCGCCCCGACGCATCCACATTAACGGAGCTGTCCATCCCAATTGGGACGAATGCGGCGGTTCCCATGTTCACTGTGTATTGTCTCGCTACCTTAGGTCGCCACTATACGCGGGGAAGATTCAGGGAGTTGCACCTCTGTACTGACCTGACCACCGGATAATCCGGGTCATGACGCCAAGCGACAAGGCGCCATGCTCATTCCACCCACCCGTGTCATCCGACGATTTCGGGTGTTGCAGTTGACCACGCTTCAGACATGGCTTTGCTTTCGCTGA
>JAJZEE010000132.1 GCA_021805735.1 Bacillota bacterium | reverse complement strand
CGTTCTCCATCTTCGATACGTGTTTAGTTTTCAAGGATCAATCCCGCTCCGTTTCCCCTCTTCCAGGGAACCATTTCGGTCTTTCCTCGCCTCTCGTTCGCGGCGACAAAACGTAATATAGCACAGCTGACTAACACGAGTCAACCGTCTTCGTCATGTTATTTTATGTCTTTTGGGAGCAAGCGATGCAAATTTCCTGACGCATGTGAACGCGCGGCACAGGGCGCTCCAACCGGAACCGTCATCCACTTTCACCCCCATCACACTTGGTTCTCGCCAGCCAGGGAGTCGCGTGCGACGATCACATGTTGTATACTTGCATAATTATGCAATTCCGCTTTGACCAATGAACAGGGGGGGGGAGCCGATTGATGATGCATCCGCAAGATTCACCCACGCATGTGCGCATCCTGATTGCCTGTCCGGATCAACCCGGCATCGTTGCTGCGGTAGCCGCCGCGCTGTATGGCCTTGGAGCAAATATTACGGAATCAGCGCAGCACACTACCGATCCCTCAGGCGGCGCCTTCTTTATGCGTATAGCCTGCTTCATGCCTTCTCCGATCGAGACGGAAGCATGTCTATCCGAGGCATTCGCGCCTCTCGCAAAGCGCTTTGCACTTCGCTACGAGTTGTCTCTTGGCCATCAGCGGCAGCGGATGGCCATCTTCGTCTCCAGGGAAGATCACTGTCTCGTGGAGTTATTGTGGCAACGCCAGAACGGCGGGCTGCACGCCGACATTGCGATGGTCATTAGTAATCACGAGACGCACCGAGCTGCGGTAGAACAACTTGGCATTCCGTTCCACTATACACCTACTGGACCTGATAACAAGATCGAAGTGGAGGGCCGTCAACTCGACCTGCTGTATGGTCACGCGGATTTTCTTGTTTTGGCGCGGTATATGCAAATTCTGTCGCCGCGGATGATTGCGGCCTTTCCGAATCGGATCATCAACATTCATCACTCCTTTTTACCAGCGTTCAGCGGAGCAAAACCTTATGAGCGGGCGTTTGCGCGCGGTGTCAAAATCATCGGCGCTACAGCTCATTACGTGACTGAGGAACTCGATTCCGGCCCCATCATCGAACAGGACGTGCTGCGGATCAATCATGGATACACCCCTGCGGACATGAAGCGCGTCGGTCAGCAGGTTGAACGGACAGTGCTTGCCAGAGCCGTTCAGTGGCATACCGAGGGTCGAATCCTCGTACACGACAATAAAACGATCGTCTTTCCATAACTGCGGGCTCAAACCCAAAAAAGAGACTCCATATTCGCACGTTTTGCAGTATGCTAGTCAGTGGAAGTTGGAGACTCAGTGTGAGGACGTGATGCGCTCTGTGAGCACACCATTGGATCGGGAACAAGAGAAGGCAAAAACACGGACGCTGATCAGGGAAACTCTTTCTTCATTAAGAGCGTCGATCGCATCGGAGCTCTTCGGCGTTGAGAGGACGATCGACGAACTCTTTGTAGCTCTGTTCGCCCGCGGACATATCCTTCTTGAGGATGTGCCGGGTGTTGGCAAAACGGCGCTCGCAAAGACGTTCGCCTCTCGTCTTGGGCTGACATTCCGCCGAATTCAGTGTACGCCGGACATGCTTCCAGCGGATATAGTAGGTGGCCTGGTCTTTAATCCGAAGTCTGCCGAGTTCCAACTTCGCAAAGGCCCCGTATTTGCAAATCTGCTGCTCGTTGACGAAATCAATCGCGCGCTGCCAAGAACTCAGTCTGCTCTCTTGGAGGCCATGGCGGAAGGGCAAGTGACGATCGACGGAGAGACACACCGTTTGCCTGAACCATTTATGGTAATCGCAACGCAGAATCCCGTCGAGTCCCAGGGGGTGTTCCCCCTCCCGGAAGCGCAAATTGACCGTTTTTTACTTAAAACGTCACTCGGGTATCCAACCGAGGAGGAAGACGTCCAACTACTGGAACGACATGCGCTGTCCAGCAGGCCATCGGCAGAAGCCGATGTTGCGCCGTTGAGCGATGTCTCATGGCTATTGATGGAGGTCGATCGCATACGAATCAGCAGAGAACTGTTGCAGTACATTTCACGCATCACCCACGCGAGTCGCAACCACGCCGATGTTGAAGTAGGCGCGAGTCCACGCGGCATGATCATGCTGACCAAGGCCAGTCAAGCGGCTGCGCTTCTGGCAGGGAGGGCCTATGTAACTCCCGACGACGTGAAACGCGTGGCTCCAGTCGTACTGTACCACCGCCTCGTGTTTCGGAACTATGACGCAAACACGGAGCACCAGCCCGAAGAGTGGATCACAGGCATCCTGGATGGCGTCGTCGCGCCGGTCGACGGCTTTAGCCGATGAGCATCTTCATTATAGTAATTCTGGTCTCCTTCCTGTACGTGTGGCGTAGTCTCTGGCGGCGCTTCGTGTCACCAGAGATCAGCATTGAAACCGCTGTCACAAACCCTTCCATTTCCTATGGAAGCGCTACGCAAATCGAGTTCACTGTTCAAAACCGTTCTCGACTGCCGGCTCCGCACGTTGCCTGTCAGTTGAAACTGCCCCCGCAGATCCGGCTTGCGCCGCCTGCTGACGCCGCAGTGAACGATGATAAAGCGAGCAGTATATCCTTTACGCTCGGACTAAAACCGCGCGAGACGGTCACCGTAAGGTTTCAATTGTACGGGTGCAAGCGTGGTCGCGCTATCATCCCAATAGTTCACGCTGAGTTGTCTGACGGACTGTTCACCCGCTACCACGAGGAACTCTCTGTCAACCTTGAGGTCATTATCCATCCGGTACATAGGCAGGTCGCGCACCGACGCGAACCCCCAATCAGGGACCTGGGCCCGATCGCCGTTCCGCGCAAACTGTTTCCCTCATCGCTTGACTGGATTGACATGCGCGCGTACCAGCCGGGAGACTCGATCCGCGATGTCGCCTGGATGGCCAGCGCCAAAAGACAGTCGCTCATTGTACTGGAACGCTCGATGTCCATTCGCAGCAATATCATCCTCGTGGCCAATGCCCAGACGTTCAGGGACTACTGGATGGGCGCCATACCGGAAACTGTTGAAGAGGTGTACGAAGAAACCATGGGTCTCGCCCTACAGTTTCTGCAACTGGATGTTGGCAGTGTATCCGTGTACTCAAACGCCTATAGCGCGCCTCGGTCAAGGCGCCATCGCTATCGGGTCGCCAGGGTGCAGGGAGGCAGAAACTCTCGCAGCGTCTTTACCTTAGGTCACGGCATCGGCCAGTTACCCGTCTACAGCCTTGCTTCCCTGTCCGAATTACTCATCAGCACAGCCCGCGACGAACCGGACCCCTGTGACATCGTGATCGTTACGGGATACGAGGACGACCTGACCAGACAAGCCTACAGCCAACTGCAGACACAAGGTCATCGCCTGCGCGTCGTATCTGTACAGACGCCGTCTGCCGCTGGCATGATCCATACGGTCAGGGGCGGCGCTCGAGATCATTCAATCACACACAGCGCCGTCGAAAGGGGTTGATCGCCTGAACTGGCCAGCAGGAGTTGCAGATCTGCTCACAGCGACCGGAGTCACCGCGCTGCTTATACATCTTGGAGAGCCTTCAATGATGTACAGCAACGCGGGTGCGCTCTTTATCGTTGGTTTGACTGTCATTGTCCTGCTCCTGCGAACACCGCCCGCCCGCTCGGAGCATACGATACTCGCCATAGCAACAGTCGCTTTGCTTTTATGGTGCGCGATGCACGGTGGCGCTGGCGCCCTCATTCTGAGCGCCGTCGGATGGTCGTTATTTGCCACCCGTCGATTGTTTAGCATCGGGCGCGAGATTGGCGATGAACCCCAGATCAAGTACCTGATCATCGATCTCGTGCTCATGGCCGTCACGATGGTCACGAACCTTCAGGCAAGCGGAATTGTATCACTGACAGCCGCATGGTTCGTCATCGCAACATGGATGCGATTGATCGCATTTCGTTTCAAAGAGATTGGGTATGCCAAATCCCGGGGATTGGTCAGTGCTCCCGCCATTGGACGAGTCGCGACGGGCACTGTTGTGGCATTGGCGACAATCCTGTTCACGATCGTGTTTCTGCACAACTGGCTGATCGAGGTGTTTTTGGCTGTCTTCGGCCCCATTGCCACCCTTCTCTTGTCAGGGCTATTCGCCTTTTTCCAGACGCTGTCGAACCGAGAAAAACGCCATCCGCTGCCGCCGCAAAAGACAGGCCATCAGCGCACGCGAGACGCTCTCGCCAGAGCGCATCACTTGGCGACATTGCCCCATTGGCTGATCATGACAATCGACGTTGGACTGATCGCAGCAACTGCTGCAGTCATTGTGACTCTCTATTTGCGGTTGAAACATGTCACCAGAGATCAAACCACGGAAATCCAGGTTCCCGTGATCACACGGACGCGCATCAAGCGTTCCACAAACAAGATGGAAGGATTGCCGTCGCCCCTGCGCAAGCTGTTTGCCGAGTGGCGTCAATATGGGTTGCCTGACGGCGCTGCTGCCCATAGGGGCAGCGAGACGGCACGCGAATGTCTGGCCGCGTTTGAGAACAGCGCAGAAACACGCACATCTGCCAATCCTGGACAGCGCATCGCTGCCGTAGAGCAATTGATCGCCCGTTACGAACTCGAGCGGTATGGAGAGATACCTGCCGACAAGGAAGAGTCAGAATCCATTCGGGAAGTCTTGCGTCAGACGGGGGTTCCCTTTCGCCCAACCAAACGATAGCAGGAGGATGACCCAAGACGCGGCCATCCTCCTGCGAAAACTCACCAATGCGCCAGGCTGTCAACCGGCGTGCCCACTTTACAGGAACGCGGCCTACACGCAACGGTGTTCCTGTACACGACAATGTCACTGAAACTGCGTTAGCAGGCGTTCGAAATCTGCTTCGGTCAACACATGCTGCGCGGTGGCCAAACCCGTCTTCGAGTAATTGGGAACCGAATCCTCATAGGTTGGCCGGTTGTGTTCATACAGAACGCCAGTGACGATTGATTGTGTCTGTTCGATTTTCGCCATGGCAAGACCCAAATTGCCCGCGTCGTACTCGGGGTCGTCATCAACCTTGACGACGTTTGATTTGTAGAATTCATAGGTGTTCTGCTTGTTGAACGTAACACAGGGACTGAAGATGTTGACAAACGAAAACCCTTTATGCTGAATGGCGCGTTTGAGTATCGCGCTGAGTTGTGGAATATCGCCGGAAAATCCCTGCGCGACAAATCCGCAACCCGCGGATAGCGCAAGCGACAGTGGGTGAACGGGAAATTCAACTGCTCCCTTAGGCGCAGTTTTCGTCACAAACCCCGGGTCGCTCGTTGGCGATGTCTGCCCTGTCGTCAGCCCATAGATATGATTGTCCATAACCAGGTAAGTGATATCGACGTTGCGGCGCATGGCATGAATGAAGTGTCCCATCCCTATGCCAAATCCATCGCCGTCACCACCCGCCGCAAGGACCGTCAGATCACGATTGGCCAGCTTGACGCCTTGCGCAGTCGGCAAAGTTCTGCCGTGAATGGTGTGCAGTCCATAGGAACCAAAATAAGCCGATAATTTCCCGGAACAACCGATCCCGGAGACGACCACCATGTCTTCCGGATCGAGGCCCAGGTCAACAGCCGTCCGCTGCAGAGCGTTCAGGACGCCATAATCCCCGCATCCAGGGCACCATGTCGGTTTTTCCCCTTTGAAATCAGTTAACACTGCCAACTGATATCACCTCTTTCGCCCGTTTGACGATGTCCTTGACAAGCATTGGATCGCCGTCGTACTTGAGACATGATTGGATCTTATCGTGGTAACCCAGTTGCAGGCGCAACTGATCGGCCAACTGCCCGCGCGAGTTCACTTCCACCGTCAAAACGGTTCCCGCGCCTGCAATATAGGGCCGAATCAGATCCGCGGGAAATGGAGCAACCACACTCACTTGTACGTGAGCGACGCTAAGGCCCTGTTGCATGAGCGCCGTACGAGCTTCATCAATGACGCCACGAGTTGAACCGAATCCAACGAGTGTGATCTGAGCGTCTTTCGGACCGCTCGCGCTTGCCCCAGACAATTCATGAAAAGACTGCAGTTTGCGTGCGCGTTTGTCCATTTGCAATACACGCATGGACTGATCTTCCATTTCAATGCCAAACTCGTCGTGTTCATTGCCAAGGGCGATGAAGCGACCACCCTTTTGACCGGGAATCGCACGCGGGGAAATGCCGTCCTCACTCACCTGGTACCGCTTGAACTCACCCCGCGAAACTCCCTCCAGTTCGGATTGGGTCACAAGCTTACCCCTCCTGATCTGAACACTGGACGTGTCGAGTGAATCGATCGACCCCTTACTCATCCCCATATAAAGATCACTCGCCAGAATAACTGGACACTGATACGTTTCCGCGAGGTTGAAGGCCTCCACGGCAAACCGGAAACACTCTTCAATGGTCGTCGGTGTCAAAACTATACGCGGACTCTCTCCATGAGATCCATACAACGCTTCATACAGATCGCTTTGCTCAGTTTTGGTAGGCAGACCCGTACTGGGGCCGCTTCGCTGTACATCGACGATGACAAGCGGAGTCTCGGAGATACCAGCGAGTCCAAGGGTTTCCATCATGAGTGAGAAGCCCGGACCAGACGTGGACGTCATCGCACGGGTGCCTGCATAATTTGCGCCCAACGCCATGTTCACGGCCGAAATCTCATCTTCCGCCTGAACGACAACGCCGCCGTACTCCGGCAGATACTTCACCAACCAGTACATAATCTCTGTCGCAGGAGTGATCGGGTAGGCTGCCAGGACCCGACAGCCAGCCGCCAAAGCTCCCAATGCGGTCGCTTCATTGCCAGAGATGTAAAGATGGTGCGGCGCGATTGCGACAGGTCGCGAGGGCAACCGGAGTTGATGGGAAAAGTGCTGATTGTAATAGTCATAACCGATCCGCACTGCGCTGAGATTACTGTCGACGACCGCTTGTCCCTTCTTTTTGAAGCGATCCTCAATAACCGATAGGAAATCCTCTGGAGTGAGGCCAACGATCGCCGCCGTCACGCCGACTGCAACCATGTTCTTCATGATGGCGCTGCCCGACTCTTTCGCCAAACCCGTGAGCGGTATACTGCAAAAATGCACATCCCCGGTTTCTGGATGTTGAATTTCCCCACTGGTGCCGTCAGCGATCACGATGCCGCCGCCGACCATTTCATTCCAGTTGACATTGACTGTCTCTTGATCAAAGGCGACGAGAATATGCAAATCGTCGCCATGGTGACCAACCGCCCTGTCGGTGACCCGAATTTTGTAGTTTGTGTGTCCGCCCTTTACGCGCGACATAAAATGTCTATAGGCAAATGCGTAATACCCAAGCCGATGCAGAGTCCAAGCGAAAATCTCGCCTGTGCTATCAATACCTTCACCCTGTTCCCCACCGACCTTCCAGCCCAGTTCCCCGTTCAACCAGATTCGCCTCCTCAAAGTCACCCGCATAGCGCAAACTGTTTCATCATCATATTAGCACTGTTCAGAAAAAGTGGAAGGGGTCAATGAGAAAATCCCAACCCAAACGCATAGTCATGCGGCGCGCGGGAGATTCTATAGACGCCGTCTGCAATACAATGCCCAATCCTGAGGTGATTATGTTCATGGTTCCCATAGGTGCCGTGATTGCCTCCGGTGCACTGCTGTTGGCGTCAACCGGAGCGAACTTATGGCACGCTACGCCAGCGAGCGCCCTGTCGCAATCACCGTGCTCCACCAAGCATAATGCAACAGAGAGGGTGGAACACAAGGACACCGCGATGAAACATCCAAGGCATCGCCATATGGAGTCGACGAGATCGCACAGTCGTGCTCAAACGATTGAAACAGTTGAGGCAATGGCCACACTCAGTCCGGTTATGAACGTGGCGGAATCCTTGGGAAAGATGTCTGTGATCAATACGTTTGATTGCAAACTGACAGCCTATGGTCCCGGATTTGAGTCGACTGGAAAACATCCTTGGGATCCAGGTTACGGTATAACTGCTACCGGTCACCTGGCAAAACCCCGTCGAACTGTGGCTGTTGATCCGAGTCTCATCCCACTCGGGTCTCTCGTCTACATTGACGGAATCGGTTATCGCATCGCCGAAGATGTGGGAGGCGCCATCAAGGGCCCACATATCGATGTATTCTTTGCCGCTGACAACGATGCCAAAGTATTCGGCGTCAGGCGCCACGTCAAAGTATTCGTCTTTGCGCAAAGTCGTGACAGGGGAACGCCGTAACACGCAGCGACGTTATCGATGATCTCTCAGGACATGGTGCTTTAAAGCCATGTCCTGATATCGTATGTGCGCAACTCAGATTGCGCGGGCAAGCGCTCTAGTTACGAAGTTGTTCAAAAAGCGATCAAATCTGCGCGCATGTCGCAAAGAAAAATCACTGACTTGGGGCTTCATTTCCGTAGTCCATCAGGTATAATAAAAATTGAGAAGATCCTATGGATCAATGGACTGATCCATAGGCCACCGACCAGCCGATGCTGACAGTACGGGAGGGGGATTCACGGTGAACCGCCCTATCCTTCGCAAGAATGGGATCCCACTCTATGTACAGGTAAAAGATAGAATACTATCTGACATCAGAACTGGCGTGTACCAAGCAGGGGACAAACTGCCTACAGAACGGGAATTGTCCGAAACGATCGGGGTAAGCCGCAACACTGTGAGCCAAGCTTACCACGACCTTGAGGCGGAGGGTGTTATCGCCTCCTGGCAGGGACGTGGAACTTTTGTTTGCGACCGCGATGACAACGTGCGACTCGGAAACAGGCGGGAACTGCTTAAGAAAGTCATAGATATGGCTTTGGAAGAGAGTCTGCAGCTTGGTTTTACGCTTCATGACTTCATGCAGTTGGCATCCGTCCGCACGGAACAAAAGACCGCGCTTCTCAACCGCGCGCAGGTCGTCTTTATTGAATGCAATCGGGAACAGGTGGAGTACCTCTCGCGCAAGCTGGAGTTTGGAGGTGTACACATAACGCCCGTTGTCATCGACGACTTACGCAAGGACGGGTCGCAAGATTTGCAATTGGTTGATTCGGCCGATCTCGTAGTCACAACATTTTTCCATTTTGATGAAGTACAGTCTCTGCTTGGACATTCCCGTACTGTGCTTGCAATCGCGCTCGATCCAGAGCTTGAGACGATTGTAAGAATTGCTCGTATTCCGGAGGACACCCGAGGTGGACTTGTTTGCCGAAGTGACAATTTTGCCGGAAAGGTTCGCCTGGCCCTAAAGCAGGCTGGTCTCGGCAAGTTGCACCTTGATGTCACAACGACGTCGGACGAGACAACGTTGAAGAGTTTCCTCCATGCTGTTGATGCAGTAATCGTATCACCGGGTCGACGCCGCGAAGTCGAACGTTTGGCGAAACCACGCCAGACGGTGATCGAGTTTGTCTTCAGACCTGATTCGGCTTCTATCAATCTACTGCGCGCAGCGCTTGCCGAACTCAGGCAGGATGTGTAACCGATGCGCTATTTAAGCGCACGAGGAAAGAAGGAGTGACTGGTTGATGTTGCAAGAGCTGTCCTGGAAAGTCGGCGGTCAGCAGGGTGAGGGAATCGATTCAACCGGCAAGACGTTCGCGACATCCCTGAACCGAATGGGCTACTACATTTATTCGTACAGGCACTTC
>JAJZEE010000005.1 GCA_021805735.1 Bacillota bacterium | reverse complement strand
CTCGGACTCAGGCCGTTGTCTTTGCGATCCGCAACCACCTGGTCGACTGACCCCATCTTCCCGCTTGGTCGACTAGACCCGCTCCTGTCTCATCTATCTGCGGATAGAGGCGGATCGCCCCAATTTCCCCTTGCGGATAGACGCTGGATTACTCTGGCAGAGATACAATCAATCCATGCAGAGATTACATACCTCTGAGAGGAGATGTCTTATGGACGCCATAGTGGAGATGATCGACGTCGCGAAAGAATTCGGGCGCAAGCAAGCCGTGCGAAACGTGTCGCTCGCCATCGCCAGAGGAAGCGCTGTCGCCCTGCTCGGACCAAACGGCGCCGGAAAGACCACTAGCATCGCCATGATGCTGGGTCTCTTGCGCCCCACTCGCGGGCAGGTCAGGCTGTTAGGAGGCGATCCCGGTTCACCGCGCCAGCATGTTCGCCTGGGAGTCATGTTACAGAACGTCAGCGTGCCAGATCGGTTGACAGTGGCGGAAACGATCAACCTGTTTCGCGGATTTTACCCCGCTCCCCTGCCCACCCTGCGCTTGTTGTCCGCTGCCGGCCTGAAGGATGACGCGCGCACGATGGCGAATCGACTGTCTGGCGGGAAAATGAGGCGACTGCAGTTCGCCCTCGCCATGGCCGGCGATCCGCAAGCGCTCTTTCTTGATGAGCCCACGGTCGGCATGGATGTCACATCCCGACGCCAGTTTTGGGACGAGTTGCGCGGGTTCATCGCGTCGGGAAAAACCCTGCTTCTCACCACTCATGACCTGCAGGAAGCGGATATGGTCGCAGACCGCGTGATCGTCATGAACGAAGGAACGATTGTCGCGGACGCGCCGCCGGAACGGATTAAAATGGAATTTGGCGGCCGCCAGCTTTCGTTCGCCGCAGGCCCCGGAGTTGACCTTGCACAGTTGAATCGCCTGCCGGATGTATTGAGCGTTCATACAGCAGGTCGCAAAGTTACCGTTCGCACCACGGACTCCGACGCCCTATTGCGGCGTCTCATCCAGGGAGAATGGGATATCAGCGACATTCAGGTCACTGGCGCAGGTCTCGAAGACGCGTTTGTCCGCCTGACCACAGAAATGGGGGATCATGCATGAAAGCGATGTTTTCACAGTGGAAGGCGGAGTTGCTGCGCACAGCCCGCGACCGCAGATTCTTTTTATTGACACTCGGCATGCCGATCGCGTTCTACCTGATCTTCATCAATCAACAGGGCGGCAATGTGAAGATTGCCGGTACCTTTTGGGGTGAGTACTTCATGGTGTCCATGGCCGCGTTTGGCGTCCTGGGTTCCTCTGTCAATACGCTCGGGGTCCGATTGGCCGCGGAACGCAAGAGCGGTTGGGTTCGTTTCCTGCGTACGACTCCCCTGTCATCCGTCGGATACGCCCTGGCCAAGACGCTCACGCAGTTGACTTTGTCGCTGTTTATCGTAATTGTGATATTTGCCGTCGCCCATTTTTCGCAGAATGTCGACTTGGCGCCCGTTCGGTGGCTGGAGATTCTGGCCTGGCTTTGGCTCGGATCGCTGCCTTTTGCGGCGCTCGGCGTGCTGATCGGCATGGCTGGCAACGCGGCGCAGGTGCTCGGAACTCTCGTGTATCTCGTGCTCTCCATGTTGGGAGGACTTATGACGCCTGTACAGGTCTTGCCCAAAACCATGCAGCAGATTGCCAGATGGATGCCCACGTATCATTTCGCCCGACCGGCATGGAACCTGCTGGCCGGTCGCTCTGTGCAGTGGTCCGACGTTGCGATCCTTCTGGCATACTCCATGCTCTTTATCGCGCTGGCCGCGCTCATGCAGCGCCGTGTCGATTCGCGGCCCGAGGAATGAAACTCAAATGGGTCTGAGAGCCACGGTCACTTCGCTGCGATTGTGAAAGAGTTGACGCGCTCCTAGGATCTCATACGCATGCCGAAGTCTACCCAGAGAAAGCGTCGCGAGGCGTTCCTGCTGCCGTTCCGGCAGTTTGAGCGTCATGACGCCGATTCCACCGGGGCGCAGCGAGTGCGCCGCGGCATTCATCAAGGCCACTGATTCGCCAACATCCATCTTCATGTCATTGACAATGATGTCGAATGTATCCGCGTGGCGCAGATAGGCCTGCGCCGTTTCGCGATGATGCAACACCAGTTCATCCGACTGCAGCGACGGCGCCAGTTCCGCCGGGTCCACAGCGGTCACCTGCACGCCAAAGCTCCTCAAAACCCGCGTCCATCCGCCAGGTGCCGCCCCCAAATCGAGCGCTGCATCGCCTCTCTTTACGCGGATGCCAAACAGATCGATTGCCTCGAGCAACTTGAACTCCGCTCGGCTGATCTGCTCTGCCTGCCGCGCAAAGCGCTGCACCCCGCCTGACCAGACGCTGAGATTGTCAGCAGCAAGGGACACCCCCAGGAACGCTTTATCATTGCCACAGACAACAGACACTACCTGGGTTGGATGGCGAACGTCCAGGGGGGCGCCTGTTTCTTGTGCGCGTTTGGCCAATGCATCATTGAGATCGTGTACTGAGTAAGGATCTTTGCCGCCGTATAAAGAGCGAGTTTGTACTGATAAGGAAACGGCGGGATCGATGAATCCAGTGAGTCTTTCGCAGGCGTCAGCCAAGCGCGCGACATCAGCGGGTGTGTGATCGAGCGCAACCGCCAACTGGGCTGGACAGATATGGCGGATAAAGACTGGGGAATGTTGCCGGAGGCGCCGAGCAAGATCTTGATGGCCCGCTTGTGAACGGACGCGTCCAATACCCGGACCGAGTGCGCCGAGCCACTCAATGCCCGCACCCGTCTTGTGCAGTTCATTCAGGGCAATCTGCAGCGATTCCGGCGCAGCCGTCATGATGCTCGTATGCGCGCTCAGGTGTTCTGTTTCCACGCATGGGTCCCCTCTCACAATCCCGCTGAATCACTGTTCTCCTCTTTTGCGGGCGCCCCAGAACAGCCTGTCTGATGCGGACACGCTATAAGCGTCGGAGTCGCACGCGGCGGACCGCATGATCAAACCCTTTTTCAAGGATCAGCCTGGCCCGCTCCCGCGTCGGCAATATGTTGTCCTTCAAGTTGATCAGGTTAATCTCCCGCCACAGTTGGGCGGCCGTCTGCTCCGCCTCTTCGTCTGTCAATTGGGCAAATCGCCGGAAATATGACTCGGGATTCCGAAACGCCGTACGCCGCAACATGTGAAACCGATCGATATACCATCTCTCGATATGGCTGGCATCCGCATCGACGTAAATGGAGAAGTCAAAGAAATCCGACACGGTGACCTGGGCGCCTGTTCTGTCTCCCCGTGTTGACGCCTGAAGCACATTGAGCCCTTCGACTATCACGATGTCGGGGCGATGCACTTCCTGCGTCTGATTAGGTACGATATCGTATAACAGGTGGGAATATAGAGGCGCTGTCACATACTCGCGGCCAGACTTCAAGTCGGCCAGAAATCGAATGAGACGACGAACATCATAACTCTCCGGGAATCCCTTACGATGCAGCAGATGACGCGCTTCCAGAATCGCGTTGGGAAAAAGAAACCCGTCGGTGGTCACCAACTCAACGCGAGGGTGGTTGGGCCAGCGCGCCAGAAGGGCCTGAATGATGCGCGCGGTCGTGCTCTTCCCCACCGCAACACTGCCGGCCAAGCCGATGATGTAAGGCACACTGACCGATGCGCCGCCCAGAAATGTATGAGTAATCTCTTGAAGGTTCTGCGTTCCCGATACATATAAGTTTAGAAGACGCGACAGAGGAAGATAGATCTGGGACACTTCCACAAGGGAGACCTCATCATTGAGTCCGCGGAGCTGATCCAATTCTTCTTCTGATAACGGCAAAGGCGTGGAAAGGCGCAACTCTGCCCACTCTTCTCGATTCATAATCACATATGGCGAGTACGTCGCGGATTTTGCCTGATTCACTGCATGACTCCTCTTGACTGAACTGAGGCGTAACAAGAACTGTGCTGCCAGCGTCCACCTTTGCGTTCAACCGTCGCTGACCCATCAACCAGCCTGCTGTGCATGCGCGGCCATTCATCCCTGCGGTCGCAGATCAAGGCTTAGCTTCCTGAGAAGCAGACGGAGCCGAGGTTCCCTTGTACACCTGATAAAAACGTTCATACTTGCCAGGTTGCACGGCGGGCACAATGCGTTCCTCCGCTGCCTGTCTGTCAGTTCGCGGCGCACCTTGGCGGCTGCCCGAAGACTTGTTAGAGCCTGGCGCCTTGTCGCCTCGTTGCGTGACCCGGTGACGCTTGCGGTGCTCTGTGAGTTGCTGTTCGGTTTTGACGTTGGAACGTTCCCATTCTCGCAGGATCGTATCGACATAGCGGAAATTATACACTCCTGCCAACACTGACTCGCGGAGCGCCTCCACAATGAGCCACTCTGTGTATCCATCTTCATCAATCCAATGGATCACCTGTTCATATTCGAGCGGTGACAGCAGTCGCCCGAATTCCTCTTCAAACCGCGTGAATACAGACAGCGCGGCGGTCTGATTGGATTGCACTCCGATCATGCGCTCAAACAACGGGCGAAGGCTGAGCCTATGATTGGTGTGAACGAGCAGGCCCTGTCCCAAAAGGCTCTGCAATATGGCCGCGATCTGATCTTTGGAGATACTCATGCGCGAGACCAGTTCATCCAGACTGGGAAAGGAGTGTTCGATCTGCTGATAAGCGGCGGCCTGGAAGACGACCATCGCTTCCTGATCCGTAAGTCCTATGGACCGATACTTTGTAAGGAGTATATATGGGAATGTTACATAACTTTGCTCAATGGCGTCGATCGCGTGATCGAGTAACCGCTTGCCCACACCGTCCACCTCCCCTATCAGTATACCATTCTCCTATCCGACCGAATAGAGTTCCAAAACATATAAAAGATTGCCCGCAAATGCGGACAATCTGACAGGTGTCGCGCCAGTTCGTTACGGGTATAGACGATACAACAGACGGGGAAACGGTATGGTTTCTCGCACGTGCTCCAGTCCGCAAATCCAGGCGACGGTTCTCTCCAGTCCGAGTCCAAAGCCGGAGTGCGGAACCGATCCGTATTTGCGCAGGTCCAGGTACCAGGAATACGCGTCTGCAGGGAGTTGATGTTCCTCGAAGCGCTGAAACAGCAGATCGGCGTCGTCGATCCGCTGGGAACCGCCGATAATCTCACCGTATCCCTCCGGCGCCAGCAGGTCTGCGCATAACACAACCTCGGGGCGCATGGGATCCGGTTTCATGTAGAAGGCTTTCAGCGATGTAGGATACCTTTCCACAAACACGGGCTGCTCATACTGGGCGGCTATTTCGGTTTCGTGCGGCGCGCCGAAGTCGTCGCCCCAGGTGATCTCATGCCCGTTTTTCTGCAAAAATGCAACCGCTTCGTCATAGGATATTTTCGGAAATGGAGATACAACTTTCGCCAATCTGTCAATATCCCGACCCAATGTACGCAGTTCCAGTTCACAGTGCCGAAGAACGTGCGCAACCACGTGTACGATCAACTGCTCCTGAATCTCCACACTCTCCTCGTGGGTTGTGAAGGCCATCTCGGGCTCAATCATCCAAAATTCGATCAGGTGACGGCGCGTCTTTGATTTCTCTGCTCTAAACGTCGGGCCAAACGAATACACTCGACCGAGAGCCATGGCGGCCGCTTCCATATACAGTTGCCCGCTTTGCGTCAGATATGCGTCTTCGTCGAAGTACTTGGTGTGAAATAAGTTGGTCGTGCCTTCACATGCGGACGGTGTCAAAATCGGAGGATCCACCTGGGTGAACTCACGATCGTCAAAAAATGCTCGAATGGCTCGGATGATCTCTGCCCGGATCTTCAAAATGGAACGCTGACGCGGCGACCGAATCCACAGATGACGATGATCCATCAGAAAATCGACGCCATGCTCCTTCGGGGTGATCGGATAGTCGTGTGTAAGCTGCAAAGTCTCCAGAGTGACTGCCTGCAGCTCCACTCCAGAGGGCGCGCGTTCATCCGCCTTGACGATGCCTGTGATTCGCAAGGAACTTTCCTGCGTCAATGCAGAAGCTTCCGTAAACGTATCGTCAGAGACATCTGATCGCACCATGACGGCCTGAACGAATCCAGTTCCATCGCGCATTTGCAAAAACACTATTTTCCCGGACGATCGTTTGGCGTGAAGCCATCCGTATACGGCGACCTCTTCGCCAATATGTTGTCCAAGATGATTGATACTCACTGTTTTCAACAACATATCCCCCCAACCACTGTTTCAAGGCTAGCATCATTGTAAAAAGAAAAAACCCGCAATGCAATCAGCGGGTTTTTCATATTGCTGATGGTGCTGCAAAGCGGCATGCGGATCTAATTGGCGACTGGTTGCCGGTCGTCGGTGCAATCGGAAAGCCACGATCGGAAACTGTCTCCATCGATGCTCTCCTGAGACACAACATAATCCGCATATGCCTTGAGCGCCTCCGCATACGGCGCCAGCACATCGCGAGTTCTATCCTCAATCGCCGCGAGAATGTGTCGCACTTCTTCATCCAGTATCGTTTCTGGCAAATGCTCCTCGGCCACAATGCCAATGCGGCTAAGACCGCACATCACTTCCGTGCGAGCGATGCGACTGGCCTGCAGAAAGTCATTTTGCGCGCCTGTCGAACGATTGCTAAAAATCAACTCCTCAGCAACAGCGCCGCCGAGGGCCACAACGACCTGTTGATCCAACTGTTCTTTGGTGTACAGATACCCGTCCGATTCAGGAATCTGCCGTACAAAACCCAGCGCGTTGCCCCGCGGCGCGATCGTGATGTGCGACACAGAATGCGGGCGCATCACTTCCGACGCGATGGCGTGACCCAGTTCGTGAACCGCGACGCGGTACAGTTCATGGACGGTTGGCAGACGACCTGTCTTCTCCCCCATCAACACCTTATCCACGGCGTCGCGAAAAAAGTCCTGGGTGATGCGCTGCGCATTCTGGCGAAGTGCGATGATCGCAGCTTCGTTGGCTAAACTTTCCAGTTGAGCCCCAGAAAATCCAAACGTTTCTCTGGCGATATGCTCAAGGTCTACATCCTCAGAAAGCGGCTTGTCTTTCGTCTGAATCCGCAAAATATGCAAGCGGCCCTCCTTGTCGGGCAAATCCACTTTGATTTGCCGATCAAAACGGCCTGGACGCAAAAGCGCGCCATCGAGAATGTCCGCTCGGTTGGTGGCGGCAATGACAAGAATCATGGGAGTCTGCGTGGTTTGCATGCCATCCATTTCAGTCAGCAGCTGATTCAGCGTCTGATCATACTCCTGATGGCTGTGAGCGCCCCGTTTTCCACCTACAACGTCGATCTCATCGATAAATACGATGGCGTTGTCCCTGCCTTCTTTGCGCGCGCTCTGACGAGCCTTGCGAAACAGTTCCCGGACCCGCTGGGCGCCAACTCCAACGTACATCTCGACGAACTCGCTGCCGGAGGCTGACACGAAAGTAGAATCCGTGTAAGTGGCGGCCGCTTTGGCCATCATGGTTTTGCCCGTTCCGGGCGGTCCAGTGAGCAAAATCCCCTTAAGGGGTCGGATTCCCAAGGATCGTATCTTATCTCGATAACGCAAAAAATCGAGGGCTTCCATCAATTCTCGTTTGGCGTGGTCCTGTCCGCCAATGTGGTCAAAATGAACAGAGTGTCTGATGGCCGCTTCCTTGGAACCAGTCGGAGCGACCTGTCTCCGTTCGATCAGCGTATAGAAAGCGAATCCGAGTGCGCCCAGTACAAGCAACGGCAACACATTGATGCCTATCAAAGCCAGAAAAATGGCAACGGCCACGCCAGCGCCAATCAGCCAATCCCTCACTGTCCATTCACCCCTGACGCCATGATGGTATAGGGAACAATGCCATAAAGATAGTTGCTCTTTTGCGCCAACTGGACAAAGATGTCCTGGCTGTTCATCGTAACGACGCAGGTCATCTGTTCCCTGGCTGCAGCGTGCTCAAGTTGGCTGATCATCGTCACATAATCGCCGTGCGCGATTCCCTGACGCAGAATCGGCTGCATGGCCTCGTAAGCGGAGGCAAGCGCAGGTGTGCGGCGATCTTTCAAATTGATGTTCATCGGTCCGCCAAGGCTGTTTGACACTTCGGCTTCAATCTGAGTATATGTGGTCTGCAAATCGGGCACCTTAGCAAGAGCGATCACGACAGTCGGCGATTGCGCGCCCGTTGCAATCTGGACTGATTGAACCGCCGGGATCTTTGCCAGTTGCGACTCAAGCGGCTGTACGACTTCGTATGTCCGATAGATCTGAAGTCCCCCGAACAAAACTGCGAACGTCAGGATCAGAGCGGTTACCGTTGGGAGAATGCGGATCCTTGACAACCGAACCACTCTCCCTCTTGTGATCAATTCTGTATAGCGAAGTCCATCTGTCCATGCGCATCTAGCTATAGTATATCACGGATTGCCGACTGCTTCAGCCAGCAAAGTCGTCCATTCACGCATAAAGCTTCCTCTACAAAGTCGGCTGCAAAGTCGGTGCGTTGCCCGTTTCGAAGCTGGTTAGCAGTTTTCCTGTGTACATATCGACATAAGCGAATAAAAAACCGCCGTCCTGCAAACGCGCCGTGATCTCCCACACTGCGTTGCCGCTGGCGCGCTGGAACACTGCAGTGATACTGTTTGTATCGACAAGTCCGGGCACCGCGCTGACGATGGAGACGATACTTGCGTGGAGCCCGTAAACCGCTGCTTCGGCCCTCTGTTTTGACACTGTCTGACTTTGATATATGATGGTGGCGGAGTTGTGACGGACAAACGCGTACAACTTCCTGCCAAACGCGTCTGTGCCCGTGACCGTGAGGTCAGTGGGTCCGCCAGTATACATCTGCACCCGCAAAACGTGCTCCATGGGCGTATGGTCAAGCGCAAATAACGCCGCCTGCTGTTCGGCTGGATCGACTGAAGTCAGATAGGGCAGGATCCAGATCACGGCCAGCGTGATACAGCAGAGGATGATGACTGATATGCTAAGCAGGGGAACAGTCCATTTGCCGCGCATCATTCGGACCTGTAGATCGTCACGGTGAATTTCCCCGCCTCAGCAGCTTTTGCGAGACCGAAAATGACGTTCTTGTCTTTCAAGGTGCGATTTAAAAAATCGATTAACACATACAAATCTGCGGTGCCTTCAACATCTCTTGTCGCAATGACCATGTGCTCCCGATCCATAACCGATATTGTCCCCTCACAGCGTGAGTTCCCACTCCTTGAGTGTAACAAGGAGCCGCCCGTTTGTAAAATCAAAATGGACCGGCGTGACACTGACCTTTCCATCTTCCACCGTCCGCACATCCGTATCCGGTTCGTTGTGCATCTGCAGTACTTCGCCGACCTGCCAGTAATAGCTGCGGCCAAGCGGATCGATCCTGCGTTCATAAGAATTCCGGTATTTGCGCACGCCTGTTCGCGTGATCGCAATGCCTGTGAGTTCCTCATACGGTCTTGGCGGAACGTTTACATTCAGATACGTATCTGCCAGCAGCCCGCGCTGCATGACCATATCGATCAGGCGTTCGGCAACCAGAACACTGGCTGAAAAATCAAAGGGCGGTCCTGTCAGGGATACGGCAATGGCGGGATACCCCTGCAAGACGGCTTCCGCGGCGGCCGACGCCGTGCCAGAGTAAATGATGTCGAGGCCGAGATTGGCGCCGCTGTTGATGCCACTGATCACGAGGTCCGGCGGTTCATCGCACAGTGCGCCAAGCGCCAGTTTGACACAGTCCGCCGGTGTTCCGTTTGCGTGGTAGGCGGTAACGGTCTCGTCTCCGAGATTCACCCTTTCCACGTGCAACGGTTTGTGAAGAGTGATCGCATGGCTGGTTGCGCTTTGCTGGCGATCCGGGGCGACCACAGTCACCTTGTTCGTTTTGCTCAGATGGTTTGCCAACGCCCTGATGCCTTTGGCGTATATGCCGTCATCATTCGTGATAAGCAGATGCATATCCGCAGTTTCCTTTCTGTATTGGCATATCATTCGCCTCATGTCGGCGCTTTGCCGGGGTGATACTAGCAGCGTGGGAGGAGGCGTCGTGATGGCCGATGAGTCATGGGCACAACGAAGTGAGGACGACCAGAGAACGTTGCGGCGGATTCCCGCCATCGTGATGGCGCAAGAGGACCGCCCGCTCATCGCCTGTGCGTTCATTTTATATCGATATGCATTTTCTGAGCTTCATTGATTACGTTACCGAGACGTTACTGCAAATTTTGTTGCGATCGTCTGAGCCTGCGCCAAAATTCTTTCCTTGTCGAGAGTTACAAATTGTCTCTTGCGCAGTAAGGGGCGACCCGCCACAAACACGTCTGTGACATCACCGGCATGTGAACTATAGACAATGTGCGCGAGCAGATTGTGCCTGGGATAGTAACGCGGCCCAGTGATATCCACTAACTGGAAGTCGGCGGCGGCGCCCGGTTGCAAAGTGCCCAAGTCCTCATCTAAAAACAGTGTCTCAGCTCCTCCTGCGGTCGCGAGTCGCAATGCTTGATGAGCGTTCACTGCTGCGGCGTCCTGAAGCGTTCCCTTGTGAAGCAGTGCGCTGAGTCGCATCTCCTCGTACAAGTCGAGCTTATTGTTGCTTGCAGCTCCATCCGTACCAAGTCCGACGATGACGCCGCGCGCAAGAAAACTGGTGAGCGGAGCAATACCGCTGCCGAGCTTTAAATTGCTGCCGGGATTATGAGCGACGTGCACTCTGCCCAGAGCCAACAGGTCGATGTCGCGATCCGTCACATGTATACAGTGTGCGCCGACAACCGGAAATGCAAACACGCCTTCACGGTGCAACAGTTCTGTCGGCGTGAGTCCGTACTGCGCGCGGGATTCAGCGACTTCCCGCGCCGTCTCCGCGATATGAATCTGCAGCGGCACACCGAGACGTTCCGCGAGCGGTAAAATCTGTTTAAGATACTCCGGAGGGCAGGTATAGGGTGCATGCGGAGCAAGAGTGGTCCGAATCCGTCCATCCCCGGTTCCCTCATACTCCATGATGAATGCTTCAGCCTGGGCGAGCATCTCTGACGCGTTTGGCGCGAGTCCGACCAGACCACGTCCGAGCACCGCCCGCATCCCTCCTTCAATCACAGCGGCGGCCACATGATCCATGTGCATGTACATATCGGTGAACGTCGTCGTTCCAGTTTCGATCATTTCAAGCATCGCCAGTTGTGTGCCGACCCCGATGTCTTCTGCAGACAGTTGGGCTTCGGCCGGCCAGATGAGATCGTTTAGCCACTGCTGAAGCGGCATGTCGTCGGCATACCCGCGCAAGAGTGACATCGCGGCATGTCCGTGAGTGTTGATGAACCCGGGAAGCAGCAGGCGACCCGTTCCATCCATGATCTCTTCGAATGGTCCGCTCTGCACAGTGTCGCCTGGTCCGATCGCCTCAATGCGAGATCCGCCAACAATCATGTGACCGTGTTCGATTACAGCCCCAGACAATACATCGATGTACGCGATATTCTTGATTAGCAGTCGCACTTGGCGAGCCTCCATTCTTCACTTCTGGCAACGGATAAAGGGGCCGCTCCGCTACATGGAGCCGCCGGCGGCCGTGCGGCAGGCGCAAACTGACTCGAGCGGCAGCGCAGCGATCGCGTCAAAGAACAGCTTGCGGAGCAAATGGACATTTTTTGCCATCTCATCGAGTACCTCCTGATGAGTGAGCGCCGCGCCTGACATCCCTGAACAATAATTCGTCACCATCGCGACAGCGCTGTAACAAAGACCACGTTCCTTGGCCAGCACCGTCTCAGGAATCGAAGTCATCCCTACGACGTCCCCCCCCAACTGTGCAAACATGCGAATTTCCGCCGGCGACTCAAAGCGCGGTCCCTCTGTGCATACATATGTACCGCCGTTTGCGACAGCGATTCCCGCGTGCGCGGCGGTCGTAACCAGGTGCGCACGCAGCCGTGAACAGTACGGATCCGTCATGTCAACATGAGTGACTGGTTCTCCATCTTCAAAAAATGTGAGTGGGCGTCCCTTCGTAAAATCCAGGAACTGATCGACAACCACCAGGGCTCCGGGAGCAAGCGCCTGCCGCATGCTGCCTACGGCAGCGGTGGCGAATATGTGTTTGACGCCGAGCTCTTTAAGGGCCTGAATATTGGCCTTGTAATTGACCTGGTGAGGAGGCGTATGATGGTTTTTTCCGTGCCTGGGCATGAAAGCGATGCGCTTGCCGTGATACTCCCCGATGGTACAGCCGGCCACACCGTACCGCGTCTTCACTTCTTCTTCGCGCGCGTTCTCCAGCAGAGCCGGGTCGTACACGCCCGTGCCACCGATGATCGCGTAATCGGCATGCAACATGGTAAATCCGTCCTTTCTGTAACAGCCTCGCAGAGAGTGTATCACATCCTATCAATCATCGGCGAGGTAAAAAGCGAGTGACTGCAGTTCAGTCGTAAAGTCTGTATTGCGCAAGTGGACGCCCCTTGGGATACGCAGGCTCGCGGGCGCAAAATTGAGAATCACGCGAATTTGCGCCTGCACTAGCGCGTCGCATACTCCTTGCGCGGCAATCGCCGGAACGGCGATAATGCCAATCTGCATGCGCCGAGTCTGACACGCGGTTTCAAGATCACGGACGTGTTCTACAGTGAGATGTCCGATTTTCGCGCCGATTTTTTGTGGATCGCTGTCAAACAGACCATCGATCGTCATCCGTTCGCTCTGAAAGCGCGCGTAATTGGACAGCGCGATTCCCAGGTGGCCGGCTCCGATCAGGGCCACGCCGATATGACGGTCCAAATTGAGAATTTGGCGCAATTTGCGTTCCAAATAAGAAACTTCGTATCCGACCCCCTTTTTGCCAAACTCCCCAAACGAGGCGAGGTCTTTACGAATCTGCGCAGGATTGAGATCGAGATTGTTCCCCATTTCCTGCGATGAGACACGTTCGACTCCCTGTCCGCGCAGTATCTGGATATGACGCAAGTAGATGGGTAACCGACGCACGACGGAAGGAGAGATTTTTGGATCTCTGGTTGGCATGTGCTCGCCTCCATAAGACAGTCATCATGTGGATATTCTCGTTTCTAAGGGCGATTCCCTGCCAGGTTCTTCCCTAGAGAGACAGACTTTCCGGATACAGTGCTGTGCATCGGCAACAATAGGCCATGGCTGCCTGCCAAAATGACAAAGGGGCGGTTCGATGACACCTGATAAACATCCACCCACAAATCGCGCAGATGTTCGATCATGGAAGTCAGGGCGGGGTCACTAGGCCGCATTTCCTGGTCGTTAAGCACTATGGCCACTTCCGGATCGAGGATGGTCAGGGAACGCAAATCCACAACGGGGTACAGTTTTGAGAGTTGCAGGACGATCACTTCGTGCTCCCGAGGCCAGGCGCCGTTAGACTGAGCTGGAACACGGTAAATCACACCGACGCTGACATGAGGCGCATCAATCTGAAGCATGGCGAGCGACTGCGCGCCGTTATCGGTGCGCGGCAAAACATGGACGCTGACCGCGCCGACGCCGGGCACCGTTTCCTTCCCGTCGCGGTGCAACCAGGTCTGTCCAACCTGCGTCTTACCCGGCCCAAGGTGCTGGAAGGTCAATGAGACGGGGGCAAGCAGAATTTTTTGAGCTCGATAATGTCCATGAATGATCTGAACCATGCGCACCCAGTCAGACTGAGCGCGTAAGGCAGGAACATCGTACACAATGACGGCCTGCACACGCCTCGTGGGCGCCGCGTTGGTGTCTCTTTCCAGTCCCGCGAGCGAAGAATACGGGAGCGCGACCGCAACTTCATGCGAAGGAGCCTCGACAGTCAAAGAAGCGTAAGGCTTCGCCTGCGCAACCAGCCGTGAGGCTGTCTGAAGCGGGTTGGTGCCGGTCGCCGGAGAATTCATCAGCGTTTCAGCCATGACTGCGATTGCCGTGAACACCACCGCAAGGAACGTCATTGTTGAAATCGCCTCCCTCTCTAAGCGAACTGATCTTTCCTGTGCTCAGCATCCGGAGCATCTTCCCCCGCCGAACCCGTCTCTCTTCTCACTTGTAGATTGTGACAGGACGGCGAAAAGAATGCGAGCGCCTGCTCACAAGTCTCATCCAGTGATCCAATGCAGACCTTTGGGCCCGGTAGGGAGCGGATGAAGAGCCGCCCGTAGTTACTGAGGACAATCCGCGTGTCAAGAACAAAGACCGTTCCCCGGTCGGACTGCGAACGGATGAGACGACCAAATCCCTGGGTAAAACGGATGACCGCCTGCGGTACGCTGTAGTCAAAAAAGGGTCGCTTCCCTGCCTTTTCATACAATTCGCCGCGGGCTTCCACAACAGGGTGACTCGGCACGGCAAACGGCAGTTTAACGATGACTAGACAGCCGAGATCATCGCCGCGGATGTCAATGCCTTCCCAGAAACTGTTGACCCCGAAGAGTACAGCCTTCTCTTCGTTCCGGAAGGCCTCGATCAGTCGAGTCTTGCGGTGATCGTGGTATCCCTGCGCAAGCAGCGTAATGCCGCCGTCGCGCAGGCGCGCATGCTCCCGGCTGTACACCTGCGCCAACATCTGGTTGGATGTAAAGAGGACCAGGGTGCGCCCGTCGGCCAGCGTGGCAATGCGCGTTATGGCCCGCCCCACGGCCTCCGTATAAGCGTCTTTGTTTCTCACATCCGGCAGGTCCGTTGGAACGCACAGCAGTGACTGTCGGCTATAATCAAATGGCGATGGCACGCTCTGCGCCCGAGCGGCGCCTTCAGTCAGGAACGATCGCATCCCGATGCCGTCAGCGAAAAAATCAAAAGAACTGCCCACCGCGAGCGTGGCTGAAGTCAAAATGACTGTCCGCTTGTTTGCAAACAACTGGCGTTCCAGAGTTTGCGCCACTGACAACGGCGCCAGATGCAAGGAAACGCGTCCCTTCCCCACGCCTTTGCGCAGCGTAATCCATCCGACGAACCGTTCCTGATCGAGACGCAGTTGGAGCACGTCTGCACAGACCTGCAAAGCGTATTCCAATTCCCGAGCATAGCCAAATGCGTCCGCGACGCGCGCGTGCAGGCTGTCGTCGAGTTCGTCCTGCATTCCCGATTGCTCGTATTCCCTCGTACACGCGGCCAAAAGCTTCCGGGTTTCGGCAACATCCGTGATGGCCGTTCTCACCGGATCGTACTCGACAGTCTGCGTCCGTTCCGATGTCAGACGATATTCGGCCTGAGCGCCAGTCACGGAGTTCATAAACTGTTGCAGGGCATGAAACAACACCTTTGTCTCTTGCGTGACGCGCAGCACCAACCGCCCCAGTTTATCCAGCAGACCCAACAACACGCCCGCTTCGGGCATGTCGCCGCGCATCCTTGTGGAGAGTGATTTTTGCGTCTCGGCAATCAGACCTCCACGGCCGCCCAGCAGCCGGTCAAGCAAGCGGACGATATCCTGCTCGGCCACTTCCGCTCCGAGCTGTTTTGTCGCCTGATCTTCAAACTGGTGCGCTTCGTCGACGATAAGCCGATCATAGCTCGGCAGCACACGATGATCGGCTTGCAGATCTGAGAGCACCAGCGAATGGTTTGTCAGGACAAGATCGGCTCCAGCAGCCGCCTGGCGCGCGCGAAAGTAGAAACAGTCCTTAAAGAAGGGGCAGCGTTTGCCGACGCAGGATTCGGTTTCGCTTGCAATCTGCCGCCAATACTCCTCCTCATCGCGGGCAAAGGCGACTTCTTCGCGATCCCCTGTTTCGGTGCCGGTTACCCATACCGATACGGCAAGATAAAATAATTGTTCCGATACAGAAAGGGCCGGCAGCGACTCGACCCGATCAGCCAGCTTGCGCAAACAGATATAGTTGTTTCGGCCTTTGAGAAGCGCGAATGTAACGCCGTTGCCCATTTGCTCCGAAACAACCTTAAGATCCTGTTGACGCAATTGTTCCTGCAAAGCGATCGTATGTGTCGCTATCACCACGCGTTCCCCTGTGTGCAAAGCAAACAGGGCGCTCGGCCACAGGTAGGCAAGTGACTTTCCCGTACCTGTTCCCGCCTCCACAATCAGATGGGAATCGGTGGAGAGCGCCTGCGCCACGAGCCCGATCATTTGTTCCTGTCCGAGGCGACGTTCAAAGGCTGGATAAAGCAGGAACTCATCGCCGTCGTTTGACCGCTTCCCAAAGCGTTCGTGAAGCCGTTGCAAACTGGCTTCAGTCAGTGTCTCCCCGCCGTCGCGCCATTTCGTTTCAGCAGCACTGGCCGCTTTGCCGGATGACGGTTCGGGGGATTTTATAAAGGCAATTCCATGCACGACTTTCAGATCGTCGTCTGTCTCCACATAGTGAGCCATCCGATCAATCGACAATTGGGTCAACACGTCGCGCAACGCGCGCTCAGGAACGGTTGAGGCGAGTGTCTGGAGCGTAATGAGGGGCAGCGTCTGCAGTCTCTTCAGGAGTGCCATGGACACAAAGGGCAATCCTGTAGGCGAGGCAGAGCGCTGAATCGTATGATTGTTCCTGGCCCTCTCCCTGTGTCGGGGTTCAGACAGATACGCGGCCACCGTATCCAGGTCGTGCTTGGCCAGGGTTGGGAGCGCAATGCGGGCGAGCGTCTCGCAATCCAGAGTTCGTTCCTTGGGAACGGTCAGATATCCGTACTCTTGGGCCATTGAGTCCAAAATCTCTGCCTTTTCGGCGCGTCGCCTCACGGCGACCGGATAATCACCGACGGCTCTCAGACAGTGCGTCCACAGTTCGCCAAAGTCGCGGACCCTCTGGGTTCGTTCGTCATCATGGATGGTGTACGATGGTTCGCCGATGCCTGTCGCTGCACTCCGCTCAGCCTCGAGGAGCAGCGTCGGGGCGTCATGCTCCAGGTCGCACATAGACAACTGCATGCGTTCGATGGATAGCTGGCCGTTGACATGGGAATGTGTAAAATACAGTGATACATAACGCAATGGCTGTCCTCTTTTCACGTGACTCTACGCGCTGGCTCACGCCATGAATTGACTGGTCCTCACCGGTTGTCCTGCAGCGGATCAATAGACTCAGTATCAAAGAGTAGCGCATCGCTGTCAATCCCGGTCTGCATGTGCGGTTCAAGACCGTTCTGTTCCTGGCGTTGAGGCGAAAAAGGGGCAGATTGAACGCACGCAGGCATCTGATACTTATGGCCTGCGGCGCGCATGGCAATTCCAAGGTACATGAGCGCGTCTTCCTGGCGGCGATCCACGGCCAAAGCGCTTTGCAAATAGCGAATCGCGCGGGGCGTATCGCCAAGTTCCAGGTACAGGCGACCCAGCTCCGTCAATCCATGCGCTCGCCATGTCGGATTGGCGTGATGGGTAAATCGCAGCAGGAGTTCACGAGCCTCGGACACATTACCCTCGCTGGCGGCAATCCGGGCTAGGCCGGTCAGATTGGACACATTGGCTCCGTTGGTCGACAGATGCCGCTCAAACGCGCGCCTTGCTTCATCAAGACGATTGGCCCCGTACAGCGCCCAACCAAGACGGTCAGTCGACTGGTCCGCGCCCCGCCTCAAAGAACCGCATTTCTTTAACAGCCCTATCGCCTCGTCGTACTGACCGTTTTGCAAGGCGATTTCTGCCAACCCCTTCAGGGCAGATTGCGGTTCACGGCCTTTGCTCAGCAGATCGCGCAGTAGCGATTCGGCGTCCCGGACACGCCTGAGCCGCGTCAGTAGAGCGGCCATTTCCAGAATCACAGGGGTGTTGGCGGGGGCGAGGTCGCAGGCCTTGCGGTATCCCCGATGCGCCTCTTGCAGATCGCCTTGCGCGCACGATGAAGCGCCGTACAGCCGCCAGGCGAGGGCGTCGTCCTGCGAAAGTTGGAGAGCTCCCGCCGCCGCTCGCCGGGCCTTCGCGTAATCGCCCAAACTGTAGGCGCAGATCGCCAGGTTGATCTGCGCGTCGCTGTATTGCGGCTGAATCGCCAGCACGTGCTCCAGTTCATTCAGTGCGTGCTGGTAGCGCTGTTGCTTCATATACATTTGAGCCGTCGCATCGTGGACCGCCGCCTGTACAACCACATCGCGCGCTGTGGCGCGTACGAGCGCCAAGTGCGTCTCTGCTTCCCCAAAGGCATCCATGGCGATATAACTGAGCGCCAAGTACAGCCGGGCCACAACCATGCCGGGATCGAGCGCCACCATCTGTTCGAACTCACGGATGGATTCCGGAAACATCAGCAGGTCAAAATAGCCTAGCCCCCGCCGTAAGAGCCTGACACCGGCAGGGGTTTCCCATGCGGATCCCAGATCAGCCACAAACGATGAGGCAGGTATGGCATTCTGCGGCGTCAAAGCCGGGGCTTTCGCATCCGCTGCGTGGGATTTGGGGAAAGGGTTGCCGCCCGCTTTCGCCGGGGGCTTCGCGCTCGTGGGATGATTCTCGGTCGGACCAGGATGTGGCAAGTGGGCGTCAGACCCATACGCTTCGGTTGGATGGTACTGCTCAAGCAGGGCGTCAACTTCATCTTCAAACTGGAGCCAAAGTTCAAACACATCACTCGACAGAGCGCGCAGCGCTTCCAGTTCCTCTGTAAGGTATTGACGTTGATCCACATCGGCCTGCTTGAGTTGTTCAGCGATCCGACTGACAGCTCGAAAGAGACGTTCAAATGGTTGTGAAAAGAGCATAACAACACCGCCGCTAGTTTTTTCCTAGCGTTTCCCCCGCGCTGTAACCGTATACTCTGTTGAAGCGGGAGCACGCACATCGATGTTGTCGATCAGGCGAGTCTTGCCTACATACACTGCGGCGGCGCACAGTGTTTCGCGCCCCGGTACGAGCGTCGTGAAGGGCTGCAGCGTATCAGGGTCCACGAAACTGAGATAATCGACGCGGATCCCTTCGTAAGCCTCCAGTGTGTGCACTGCTTCGCGTTGCAACAGGGCGACGTCTCGCTCTCCCTGTGCGACCCGGCGCTGAATCGTGCGCAGTGTCTGCGCTATGCGCGGCGCAATCGAACGCTCTGACGCAGTCAGGTACGCGTTGCGGGAGCTTATGGCCAACCCGTCCTCCTCTCTCACGATCGGACCGGCAACAATCTCTACCGGAAATGACAGGTCGCGGGTCATTTGCTGGACAATGCGCAGTTGTTGCGCGTCCTTGCGGCTAAAGTAGGCGCGCGTCGGCATGACGATGTTGAAGAGTTTCGCAACCACTGTGCATACTCCGTCAAAGTGTCCAGGGCGCGAAGTTCCGCAAAGATGACTGCCGAGCATGCCCACGTGTACGGAACTGAGGACCGGTTGCTGACCGTACATTTCCACTATGGAGGGCATGAACAGGAGGTCGACGTCGAGAAGTCGACACAGTTGTTCATCGGCCTCCGGGCTGCGCGGATAGCGTTCCAAATCCTCGTGTGGGCCAAATTGCAAAGGATTGACGAAGATCGACACAGCGACCAGACGATTTTCTTTCCGCGCGATGCGAATCATCTCTGCGTGTCCGGCGTGAAGGTAGCCCATGGTCGGAAACAGCCCCAAACTGCCCGGAGTCTCAGATGCCGCCAGCAACCGGGCGCGCTCCTCCCTGAACTGCGAGATAGAGGTGCACACGATCATTCGCTGTCGCTTCCTCTCACGCGTGCGGACAGCGCTTCCACGGCGGCGGCCGCCACGTCGTACCCATACGCGGATGTTGGAAATGACCGCTCTTTTACTTCATTTCGGTAGGTCCGAATGCTGTCAACAATTTGTGTACGCAATGACGAATACCGTTTCACAAATTTCGCCTCGTGAGTTCCATTTAGGCCCAGCAAATCATGATACACGAGTACTTGACCGGAACAGTCGGGTCCGCCGCCGATGCCTATCGTCGGCACAGACACCGAGTCGGTGATCAGTTTTCCGAGAGCGTTTGGCACACACTCGAGCACAATCAGAAAAGCTCCGGCATCCACCAGCGCGCGGGCGTCTTCGAACATTCGTTCAGCCGTCTTCTCGTCACGTCCCTGCACGCGGTACCCGCCAAGTTGCAAAACCGACTGCGGAGTGAGCCCAAGATGACCGCAAACCGGAATCCCCGCATCCGTAAGCGCTTGAACATGGGGTGCAATGGCCGTTCCACCCTCCAGCTTTACACCGTCAGCCTGCGCTTCCTGCATGATACGCGCGGCATGCCGCACAGTATCCGCCACGGTCTGGCGGTAAGACGCAAACGGCATGTCAACCAGCACCATCGTGTTCCCCGCTCCGCGTCGTACGGCTTTTGCGTGATGCACCATATCGTCAAGCGTAACGGGGATCGTCGTGTCGTAACCCAACATCACCATGCCGACGGAGTCGCCGACAAGGATTACGTCGACCTCCGCGTCTTGCGCATGGCTCGCCTGCGACGCGTCATAGGCGGTCACCATGACAATCGGTTCCCCTTTTTGCCGCATGGACTGGATGGTAATCGTCGTGTGCTTCGCCTTTGTCATGTGCGCTTCGCTCCTTCAGTTGGAAAATTGGGGCCCGGATAGCTCTCCACAATTTCGCCGCTCACAATTTGGTGACGTTTGCCGTCACCGGTGATAATGTGTAATGTTCCCCGCTCGTCAATTCGTTCGGCGACGCCCTCAAACAAATCCTTTCCCTGCTGCACGCGGACATATTGCCCTGGAGTGTTGCAGTGCATGACCCACTCGTCATAGCGGTCGGCAAAATACTTCCCATCATAACAATCTATCCGGACGCGCTGCATCTGATTGATAATGGCGGCCGCGAGTTCATTGCGATCGCAAAACTGGCCGGTGGCGCTCAAAATGGACGTGGCGCGATCCTGCAGGTCTTCAGGCAAATCCGCCGGATCTGTGCTCACGTTCACGCCGAATCCTATGATCAGGTATCGTCCATGCTGATAGCTGCCGAGTTCGGTCAGTATACCGCATACCTTTTTTCCGCCAATCATGACGTCGTTTGGCCACTTGATCTGCACCGGAACATCGACGAAATCTGCGATGGCTTCTCGAGTCGCCAGAGCGGCGAGCAGCGGCCATTGTTCAAACCGGACGGCCACATGCGACACGAATGACACCGCCGTTGACATCAGCAATCCGGTTCCTGGCGGCGAGTACCATTTACGCCCGCGACGCCCTCTCCCGCCCGCCTGTTCTTCTGCCAGAACAGCGAGAAATGTATCCGGTTCACTTTGGAGGATATATTGGTACGCGATATCGTTGGTTGACAGCACGTGTTCATAGTGTTCAAGGCGCATGTCACGAGTCTCGCTCTGCAGATTGGCCCGAACTTCATCGAGCGACAACGCTTCCCATGTCCTTCTCATTTGAGTTATTCACCCCCGACAATGTCGCGTGTCCGTTCACACGCAAGCATCCAGTCTCTTCGCTGCCAGTCGCATGTAAATGGATTCATATTCAGACACCTTGTCTGCCGTCGAAAACAGCTTGGCCCGTTCGCGCGCCGCGGCGCTAAACGCCTGATAGCGCACACTGTCGGTGAGCAATGACAGCGCGTCTGCAGCCATCTGCGCAGTGTCGCCAACTGGCGTCAGAAGCCCTGACACACCGTGTTCCACGACCTCCGGAATTCCTCCTGCGGTACTGCCAATGACAGGTACGCCGCAGGCCATCGCTTCCAGCGCGACAAGTCCGAAACTCTCCTTTTCAGACGGCAGGAGCAGCAGATCCGCCAGAGAGAGAAGCGCCGCAACTTCATCCTGCTTTCCTAGAAAGAGTACGTCGTCATTCATTGCCCAATCGTTCACTTTTCGACGCGCCTTGTCAAGATCGGGACCTTCCCCGACCAACAGTAATTTTGCAGGCGCGACGCGTCTCACGCGCAAGAAGATGTCGAGCACGTCATCGACGCGCTTGACGGCGCGAAAATTGGACATATGCAACAGAATGTGTTGGCCGCGTGGCGCCACGCGGCGCCTCCAAACGGGATTTGGCGAAGGCTGATAGACCTCAAGATCTACGAAGTTATGTACTTTCACAATGGGACAGTGTGGTTCAAAGAGTTCGTTTGTCTGGTCGATCAAACTCTGCGATACGGCGGTCACGGCATGGCTGCGTTCAATGCCCAGTCGGATGACGTCGCGCAACAGCGCATCCTGGGCAAGTACTGTGATGTCCGTTCCATGAAGGGTCGTGACGATGCGCAGTGGGTGGTCTGCGCCAAGCATCTCGCGGGCCAGAAACGCGCAGACCGCATACGGGATGGCGTAGTGAACGTGCAGGATGTCTAGATCATAATGACTCGCCACATCAGCCATTTTCGCGGACAGCGCCAGATCATGCGGATTGGACCGCAGTACAGGATAGGATGCGGTCTCGACTTCGTGGATATAGATGTTCTCATGGAAATAGCCGAGTCGAAAAGGAATGCCTGAGACGATAAAATGCACTTCGTGACCCCGGGCCGCAAGAGCCTTGCCGAGTTCGGTCGCAACCGCTCCCGAGCCGCCAAGCGTCGCATAACAGCTGATGCCAATCTTCATGTTGTGGCCTCCTTGCAACCGCGCAGTGCGTAGATCGCGGTCCTCCAAATCTCCTGCGCTTACGATTCGGGCAACACGGCCCTGAGCGATCCTGCGTACGCGGGTTCGTCACGCCACAGCCCCTCGGCGTAACGGCACCCGACAGCCTGCCCAAACAGGCGGTCGCGGCCTTCGATCATCGGCAGGAACGCCTCACTGGTCAGTGGCGTCTGCACCCCGCGCGAAGGAGCGAATTGCGTCGTATACGCGCGTAACGCCCGCATCTTGCGCTCATACACGGTGGATACGTCGACGGCGATGGTAGGCTGCTCATAGCCGTTGATAAAATAGTGGTAGAACGCCACAGGTCGATATGGGGGAAGTCCGTCATCGAATCGGCGCAGCCCTGAAGTGAACACAGCCTCTCGCACGAGCAGGGCGCACTGACTGTGGTCTGGGTGACGGTCGCGCGCTTGCGGCGCAAGAACTACGCGCGGGCGGTACTGGCGAATCACGTTCACGATGGCCGCTACGTATTCCGGCGTGACGGACAGCCCGCGATCAGGCAAGCCGAGACACAAACGCGCGGTGATTCCAAGTTCTTGCGCGGCTCGGGCCGCTTCTGTCTGTCGTGTTGCCGGATCTCCATTTGAAGACAGTTCAGCGGCTGTCAAATCGCAAATGGCGACCCCGTCTCCCGCGTGCAGAGCACACGTTGCTCCCGCGCCCAGTTCGACGTCATCAGGATGCGCGCCAAACGCTAGCAAGAACATATCGGACATGCGATTACCCCTATTCTCAATCAGCTTGCTCCCCTGTTTCTATTCCTGTTTCGGCCGCGATCTCGCGCCAGGCCAGGTCGCCGCGCCAGATGCCGCGCAGCAGCATCTCCGCCGAAGCCATGTTGGTCGCTACCGGAACATCGTGGACGTCGCACAATCTGAGCAGGGCGATGATATCTGGCTCGTGCGGTTGGGCCATCAGAGGATCGCGCAGAAAAATCAGCAAGTCCAGGCGATTTTCCGCGATGAGCGCTCCGATTTGCTGGTCGCCGCCCAGTGGTCCACTGCGGAAACGGTGAATGGGCAAACCGGTCGCTTCTGCGATACGACCGCCTGTTGTGCCGGTTGCAAATAATTCGTGACCAGTGAACAGCGCCTGATAGGCTATCGCAAAATTGACCATGTCATCTTTCTTTCTGTCGTGCGCCACCAGCGCGATGCGCATTCGTCTCTCTCCCCGCTCTCTACAGTGTAAATATAGTCGTTCCTGCCATGCCAGGACGGATCATGCATTGCACTGCCGCTCGAACAGGTGCGGCCCAAAGGGCCGCAAAACTCGCTGCAGTGCAATGCATGATCCGTCCTGGCGAGCGGGTTTTTCATTCGTATGGACTCGGCTATTCATGCAACGACAGCGATTGCTGGACGCCAATCATGCGGGTCTAGAACAGAAAGTGTTCCAATCCGTCGACCAGACCCGTGACGGTCATCACTTTGCGAATTCCCAGCAGGACGCCTGGCATAAAACTGACGCGCGACATTGAGTCGTGGCGAATGGTCAGACGTTCACCCTGACCGCCAAATATGATTTCTTGATGAGCGACAAATCCGGGCAATCTCACACTGTGAATGGGAATGTCGCGGCTCACTCCCTCCGGGAGTTGCGAAGCAATCATCTGCGCGGTCTTTTTTGCAGTTCCTGAAGGCCTGTCCCGTTTCTGTTCGTGATGGTACTCGATGATTTCTGCCTGCGGCAGCAGTGGCGCGACCATCGCGGCCGCGCGCATCATAAGGAGCGCGCCGACGGCAAAGTTCGGAGCGTATAGTCCCCCGAGTTCCCGCGCCCTCAGGAGTTCGTCTGTCTGTTCGAGAAAGTCTTCGGCAAACCCCGTGGTGCCAATCACGGGTCTGACGCCGAGTTCTACTGCGACTGCGATGTGCTGTTGAGCCGCTTGCGCATGCGTAAAATCAACCAGAACGTCTGGTTTTTCTGTGAGCAGACAGGTGCGAAGATCGTCGTATACCGGAACGGTCACGGCCTCTTCACTGATTCTTGCATGGTCGTCCGTTTGCTCTCGGGCCACTCCTCCAACCAGTAGCAGATCGGCTGCGCCGTTTACGGCCCGCGCGACTTCTTGTCCCATCTTACCATGGATGCCAGCGACCGCAACTCGTAGATGGTTCGTATCCATTCACCTCTCCTGAAACTGCCCTATGTACTCGTCGACTTCCTTTTGCAGATCTCCCAGGGTGCGTGTCACTGTTCTGGCATCCTTTCGACGCCCTCATCACGGTTTTGCGATATGTGGTGAGCGCCATACCCCGTATTATATCCTCATAAGTCTTGGACAGCCATCATAGTCTAGCGTAGATAGCATGTTCCACTACGGAGGGGATCTGGTTGCAAAGACGCGGCAAACAGATCGGGACGATCTTGCTGGCGACTGTCGTGGTTTTGTTCACAGCGTCCCTTGTCATATATCCCGAACAGGGTTTCCAGGCAGGCATTGCAGGGTTGAAAGTGTTTTGGGATGTTGTGTTCCCTTCCCTGTTGCCGTTTTTCATTCTTTCCGATCTGTTGCTCGGTCTCGGTGTGGTAAACGCTCTGGGCGTTTTTCTGGAGCCGTTGATGCGCCCGCTGTTCAACGTTCCGGGGGTGGGCGCTTTTGCTCTGTCGATGGGTCTGGCGGCCGGCTATCCCATGGATGCTGTCATTACGGCCAAATTTCGCCGCTCAGGGCAGTGTTCGCGTGTGGAGGGTGAACGTATGCTTGCGTTTACCAACACTGCTGATCCTCTGTTCATGTTTGGAGCGGTGGCCGTGGGAATGTTCAAGTCACCGGCGCTGGGCGTGCTGCTGGCGGCCGCTCACTACATTTCTGCCTTTGTTGTCGGTGTGACATTCAAGTTTTACGGCCGTAGAGAGGAACGTTATGAACGCCCCCAGCGCCAACGTCAGCGTGACAGCGGTTCCATGCTGCGCCGCGCCTATCGGGAGATGATGATCGCGCGTGAACACGACGGCAGACCCTTGGGGCGTCTTCTGGGTGACGCAGTCAGTGATTCTATAAAAACCCTTCTTATGATCGGCGGTTTCATCATGTTCTTTGCAGTTCTGCTGCGCGTGATGGCGCAGGCAGGTGTGGTGGACGTCATTGCCATTCCGCTTGTCGCGCTGTTTCAGGCGCTGCACATGAACACCTCCTTGGTATCGCCGCTTATTTCGGGACTGTTCGAAATAGACATCGGATCCGCCGCTTCGGCTGTGGTATCGGCGCCACTGATTGAACGCGTGAGCGTTGTGAGCGCCATTATCGCGTGGAGCGGTCTGTCGGTTCACGCGCAGGTTGCCAGTGTTCTGACGAACACTGATATTCGAATTGGTCCATACCTTGTAGCGCGCGTTTATCAAGCGATTGTGGCCGCCGTCGCGACTTTTCTTCTGTACCGTATGGGCCTGGGCACGAGTTCAGCCATGGTACCGCGTGCGGTAGCCGCGATGGCGCCACTCACGGCCAGCGCAGGCGCGCATTGGAGCATGGCGCTTACCGCGGTTGCAACGTGGGCCGCCTGTCTGGCACTGGCGCTCTGTCTGTCGGTGTTGATTCACATCGTTCAAAAGGGCCGTCTGTCTTTGTTCTACAGCCGTTCATCGTGACCTGCCCGGCGGTCTTTCACTCCCCGTGGGTCAAACAAATCAGTCAGGAGCCCCACAGCATCCAGGGCTCCTGACTGTCAATCAAAAGAAGCGATGTGTGAGCCATTGATCAGCGATCACAAGCAGTCCAAGCGCGATCACATAATAGCCAAACGGGCGCAAACTCCTCGCTTTAATGAAACGCAACAGATACCGAATCGCCGCGTAGCCTGTCAGCGCGCTCGCGATCATTCCACAAAGGAGCGGCAAAGACGCGCTCCATGCAAACGGACCGAAGTTCTTTAGTTCCAGTACGGTTGCTCCAAGGATGATGGGAACGGACAGCAAGAAGGAATATCTCACGGCTTCCTGACGTTCAACACCTGCGCCGAGTGATGCGCAAAGTGTCAGTCCGGAGCGCGACAACGCCGGGAGTATGGCGGCGCCCTGCGCCATTCCGATCCAAAATGCGCGGCGGTAGCTGATGTCTCGCGCCTGGAGTCGTCCAGGCACTACTGCGGCCTCCACGTAGAGCAGTAAAAGTCCGGTGATGACAAACTCAATCCCCAGTGTCGCTCCGGAGTGAAAGACTAGTTCAATGGTCCGTTCAAACACCAGGCCAATCGCGACAGTTGGCAGAGTTGAAACAAGCAGCAGCCGCAGTAATCGGTCACGGGGTTTCGTGAGCAGGGTTGAGATATCACGGCGAAAGGCGAACAGAACGGCCAACAGCGTGCCGAAATGAAGAAATACGTCGAAACTCAGTGAACTACCTGGTACATGCATCATTTTTTGCGCCAGCACAAGATGACCCGAACTGCTGATCGGCAAAAACTCTGTCACCCCCTGCAGAGCACCCAGAATCGTCGCCTGAATAACGGTCATAGATTCACCTCCTGCCACATTCTATGGTTGTCCCAGGCTGAACAGTACAAGCCGCATGTTTGTTTGGCAGTCTCTGAGAGTATAGCGAGAAGACAGGAGGTGGCATTATGCGCAAGGGTGAAATCGGAGTCGCTTTGCAGATTGCGGCAACATACATAGGAACGGTCGTGGGAGCCGGCTTCGCCTCGGGGCAGGAAGTGCTTCAGTTCTTCACTCGTTTTGGTTCCGGAGCGCTGGCAGCCATTGGACTGACTGGCGTGCTGTTCTTTGCGCTCGGTTTTTATGCCCTGTCAGTTGGAAGAGCCCACGGCGTCCGCACATTTGGCGAGGTGGCCGCTGACTGCATGAGTCCTCGATCCAGGCAAGCGCTGAGCGTTTTGCTCATGGTCCTGCTGTTTGGCGTGACCGTCGCCATGCTGGCCGGCAGCGGCGCGTTGCTATACGAACAATTTGGAATTCCCTTTTTTGCGGGGGCTCTCTTGACCGCCGGTCTGACCTTTGCGACGCTGATGGCGGGCATGCGCGGCATGATGTCGGCGAACTCAATCATCGTTCCTCTTATGATCGGTATTGTCATGACCATTGGATTCCTGACATTCTGGCGCACTGGCCACATGGTTCTGCCGCCCTCTCCCGCAGTGTCCACGGTTGTCTCTCCGTGGCGGCTGCTGGTGTCTGCCTGCACATACGCGGGATTTAATATCGGTCTGTCCTTGACCGTGCTCGTGCCGTTAGGCCAGGTTCCAGGAAGCGCAAAGATTCTGACGGCGGGAGCCCTTCTAGGCGCAGTGGGGCTCACGGTATTGCTGCTTATTTTGCATCTCCTGCTTGTCTCGATCTATCCACACGTGTTTGCATTCGAAGTACCCATGGGTTATATCGCCCAACGTCTACCCCCTATGCTTCGCTACGGATTTGCGTGGGTCCTGTGGGGCGAGATCTACTCCACGCTCTTGGGCAACCTGTTTGGCATGGCCAGTGAACTCACAGCGGGAAATCCGCGTTATTTTCTGCCTGCTGCAGCGATCATTTTGACCGTTGCTTTTGGCGTGTGCCAAGTCGGGTTTGCCCCCATAGTGAGTGTCGCCTACCCTCTTTTTGGGTATGTGGGGTTGTTGATCCTTATCGTTCTTCTTCTCAGTGAAAGGCGGATCTTCAAGCTATAGATTGTTTTGCCCGTCTCCTGAACTATCTCTATAATGAGACAGAGGAAGTCTTGGGGAGCGTGGGTGCGTGAAGCGGCTATTGCCTTATTTGTTGATCGCGTTTGGAGCGCTCGTGTACTCGTTGGGACTGAACGCCTTTATCGTTGGCAATCACCTCGCGGAAGGCGGATTCGTGGGTTTGTCGATTGTGGCTCTGTACAGGCTCCATGTGCCTATAGGGCTATCCTTTTTTATCTTGAACATTCCAGTTCTGATTTTGGGTTGGCGGTTTTTTGGCAAGTCTTTTATCGTAAAAACGATGTTGGGCGTGGTTGCGGTATCCGTTTTCTCGATTGTAACACAGCACGCTCTGGAACCTGTGCATGATCGACTGTTGGCCGCTCTCTACGGCGGGGTCATCTGCGGCGCCGGTCTCGGCATTATCTTTCGCAGCGGCGGAACAACGGGCGGCGTCGATATACTGGCTCGGATCGCGAGGCATTATCTGAGGTATTCCATGGGCCGAATCCTTTTTACCTCCGATGTCGTCGTCATTGCCCTGGTTGCCATCGTGATTGGCCAGGAGACAGCCATGTACTCCCTGGTTGCTCTTTTTGCGGCCAGCCGCGTGATCGACTTTGTGATCGAAGGGATTTCTTCCTCGAGAGCCGCAATTATTATCAGTGATCGCTCAACACAGATCGCAAGCGTCATTCACGAGGAAATGGGTCGTGGTACCACATTTCTAAACGGTCAGGGCGGGTTCACCGGCGAGGACAAACAGATCGTGTACTGTGTCGTCAGCCGGGACGAGGTGATTCGTCTTCAGAAACTCGTACATGCATTGGATGACAGAGCGTTCATCGTGCTAAATGACGTTCACGACGTCTTAGGGGAAGGGTTCAGTCGCTGAGACGCAGGTCTCGCGTTGGTGTGCGTCTGCCTCGTTTTGGAAAACATCATCGCCGCTGGCGGAACTGTGATCGAGAGTCGACGGGGTCACGCGCCACCACGCGGCGAGGATGGCCACGGACAGAAGTGGAGTGAAGACCGTCATAAACGGCAACATGTCGTTATAAGGAAGATACGGAAATACGCGGTACACGTAGTCCGCATAGTCGTTCAACAACATGGCGACAGCCGCCACCGCCAGATGTTCTCGCGAAAATCGCAACAGCGGAACCATACGGGTTACTAACAAAGCTTCCATCGCCATCCCCATATGGGAGCCGATCAGGACCCAGGTCGCAAGTGGCAGTGAATGCAGTCGGGTCCACTCCCACAAGAGAACAAAGACACACCACAGCCCGTATTTTGGCAGCCAGGTGACGGCGACCGCCGCTATAAAGGGAATCAGGCGTCGCGCATACGCATGACGAGGCGGCCAGAGGAAGCCAGCCAAGGCGATGGCGAAACAGAGCGCCGACAACGGACTGTCAGGCACAAATGGTCGGAAGTACCACAGTGTTCTCGCCAACTGGCCCTCGTACCAAACGAACCCAAACACGGCGCCTACGATATTGACCCCGAGTATGATGTACAGGACCTTGCGCTTTTTCACCATGCTTATGACTGTCGCCCACCGTTGTTCCATCGGGTCACCTCGGTTCGCAGTATGCGCGCAGCCAGGTGGTTTCATGCGTAAAGAAACCGCCTTTCCTTCAGGATCGGCGGTTTCTGGCAAGGTGCGGAGCGAACACAGTTGTCACTGGAAACAAACAGGTAAGAGGGATGTTGCTTGGTCTGTGTGAAGCGTGTGCCACGATAGTTCCGTTAGTACACGGCCTCACCGAACATTAGGGTCTGGTTGAGGAAAAAACCGGGCAGGTCCAGCGAGTGGTCTTCTTCCAGACGTTTCATGCCCAGATCCTCCAGGGCCTGACGCACGCCTTCACGGATCGCCTGTTCGGCCTCCGGCGAATACTCGTCGAGCAGCGAGATGCCCTCTCGAATGCCTTTGGTGGCAGGACGGGTTACATACGATACGTCTAACCCCACGCAGACAAGTCCGTGCAAAATCCCACGAGTCAACTCCGCGATGGCAAACGAGTGAAACGGAACGTGACTCTCATATACCCCTGTGACCACGCGTCGCGCGATGGCCGGAATGCTCTCAATGCGTTCCAGATCGCTGGTTAACCCATTGCAGTGCATCGTCACTTCGTGCGTGACGACCGAACAGATGCACGTTTCTGAAGATGTGTTTTCCAGTGCGATCCCGTGCTTGATTCCTTCGCCAATCTCAACTTGCAAAGTCATGTCTGTCTCCCCTTTTTCGCGTTATAGTCTGAAAAAAACAGAAAACCGTGATCATATAGGTCACGGAAGCGCGAACTGGACGGAGAAGGTTATCGACATAACCGTTCACCCCTCTTTCCGCTGACGAGGTTAGCTGACGGGTTCGGGTTGAGAGTTCCCCTATCGGTTGTTCACCGAATTCACCCCAATTGCTTGGTTCCCCCGCTTCCGAGAATCGGAATTGAGCGTGTACTATAAAATTGGGCGGCGCGCCGCTTAACGGTTATATTACCTCATTTACATCAATGTTGCAACGCCAGAATCGCGACAATTTCACTGTCGCGCGTCCACAAATTTGGCGTATTCGGCCGCGAGACGAAAAAAGGCGGCGCGGTCGCCGTTGACAAGAGCGGCGTCAATCTCCCGATCATATCGTTCGCGCCGCCATTCGCGTTCAATCTGATCAAGGACGAGTTCGGCCTGCAACGCGATGAGCGCCTCAGTGCCCGTAACCGTTGGCTTCGGCTCTTCGACCTCTTCGAGAACCGCCAGATAGCGGGAGCAGGTATTGCGTCCGTTAAAGTATAGAGTGACATAGATGTCTTCCTCAGGGTGGCTGTGTACATCTAAAAACGCCTTTTCGACGTCAGAAGTGACACGCTTGTTTTTGTAAAACTTGAAGGCCGTCATCTGAACGCAGGTGGTTGACATGAGCAGCGCCTTCGGCGAACTGCGAAAGTGCTCTGTGAAGTGCACTCTTGCCAACAATTGCTCGCTGGAGTAGAGGTACTGAAGCAACCACTCCGCCTCCGGATTCTTCAGTTCGTAGTGTTCGAGAAACCACTTGATGAACTGTTTTTTATCCGCACCTGTGATCATGTCTTTCATGACCGCACCCCTCCCGTATCTGCTTGCAAAAACACGGTCCATGGCCCGCCGAGAAGTGAGAACTGTCTGCGCTTTATATCATGTATTCGCCAACGCCTGGTCGCTTTCCTCCTGCGAAAGAATAAATTCCCCGACACATTGAGCACAGGAAAAGACAGCATTCGTCGCGGACAGTGAGTGAGACGAATGCTTTGTGGCGCGCCTATTTGGCTATGGATGCGGTCGTGGAGGATTACCGGAACGGAGGATTACCGGAATGGAGGCGGTGAGAAGGTGGTCGGGAACTGCGCCGTTTCATCGCCGATCACGGCGGGATTCGTGGCTGTCGGCGATTCATGCGCTGTCATCTTCTTCGCGCGTTGACCGCTGATTTTCCCAGTGCAGCAACGGCATTGGCTTGAGGGTCGTTCTTTTCCGACGCGTCCGTTACAGTAGTCTTCACCAGATAACCAAGTTTTTTGAGCAGCGCAAACAGATCTTGCAACTGATTCGGACTAAATGCCAGCGCCAGTTCTCCGAATCGCCCAATGTGCCTGTCGTGAACAGGGGGCAGGTGTTCGATTTCCGCGAGGGTCTGTTCATCCCGGCAGTTCAGGACGCAGCACACAAGCAGACTGACTCGGCCATACTCTTCACACCATCCTCGGATGGTGTGTTCGACGTTGCCAGGAATGCAGTTGCCGCTGACGCGGGAAAGAAATTCGAGCAGACGCCCCTCCGTCCAACCGGCCTGTAAGGCGATATAGATGCTGTCGCGCGTTAACCGATAGACGCACATGCGATCCCGTGTCACTGAAACGGCCACCTGCTGAAGATCCCAGCCCACTATGGAGTCGCTTTCCGCAGGAAGCAGAATGTCAAATGTCGGTTGAATCACAGCGGCAGGCATCATGGACTGATCGGTTTCACCTGGGTCCAATTCTTCCGAATGATTCAGCCAGAGAGACCCTGGTTCTGACATTTTGTAGACAGGCGCGCCATTCTCCCCCTGGCCTTTCATCAGTACGCCCAGACACACAAGCATTTGCATGACACGCCACTCATACACGCTGGCTCTTGGCTCATAGTAGTAGTCAGTGACCAGATCGCCCAGCGCATGCAGCATGGATTCGCCATAGACCCAGTCGCGCGCGGTCAGTCTCCCGATCCTTGCCACTACTCTGGCCAGCGTCCGGATCGCGCCGCGATAGGTGCGAACATAGAAACGGACCAAGGCTCGAGCGCGTTCGTCTTCGGCGCGAGTCATGTAGGCGGCGCTCGCATCTCTGTCCACACCCAGCTGGCCCTGAGGATCTTCAATGATACAGCCCTCGTCGCACAGATGATCATAGATCAGGGCAAAGCGCTCAGGATAATCGTGAAATCGCCGTCCAAAGCCAAACCGCCATCCTGTTTGCGTCGGCAATGGTTCTTCTGCGATTTCCAAAAGTTGCAGGAGTTGACTCTGTTGCCGTTTGAATATTACTCCATCCTGAGTCAATTTTACATCCTGTCTGGCGAAAAACAGCAGACATGTGACGGCGTCGCGGGCCATGGCCGAACCATCGAAACGATACACGGCGGGTTCATGAACGTAGCGCTGCACCGTATCGCGCAAGTTTTTGGCAGTGATGGCGGACAGACGCTTCCACACATCGATCGGGCAGACGTACGTCCTGCGCGAAGGGCTGCCAAGTTCAAACACCATGCCCTCTTCAAGCAGTTCACTGAGCAGCGTCAGGGTGCTATTTTCTTGATCGCGGCTGGCTTCCTGTGCTGGAGTCACTCGATGGAGCATGGCGAAGAGTTCCTCTTGGGCATAGCAGAGACGCCCATCGAGGGCAATTTCCTGAATGGCCGAAAGCGCCTCCCGTGAGATGCTTTGTAATCGCGTGGGAACATGTTCCGGTTCGGCATAGGAAGTGAGAATCGCTTGCAGCAATGCATTTTTCGAATACAAAGAACACGAAATCGCCTGACGCACCGCGATTCGGCGCAGTCGACTGATGTCACTCTGGTTGAGGCATTCGGACAAACGCATGAGGGCACCCCAATGTTATCCATCTTTCCTTAGGGTATCATGCGCCAAGCAACCATCTCGTATACGCTTTCAGGAATAAAAAAGGACTCGCCTGATCCATGCGAGTCAAGAGAGAGATTATAGGAGTGGAGAGAAACTACATTGCACATCCCGAATCGATCATACTCGACCGAGCGTTCGGAAGTCAATACGGCAGTGATCGCAACGATGACCAAATTTACTCCCGGTCCGTGACAATATAACCGCATGACCGCAAGAGACTGGCCGCTTGTCCGCAAAACTGTGAAGTATCAAACTGCAGAAGCAACTGCCCGTCGTCGCCTTCACGACTCTCCATGATTCCGATGTTGCGAATACTGATGTCCGCCTCCCCGAGAAGGGTGGCAATCTTGCCGATCAGTCCGGGTTCATCTGGAACTGACACGGTAATCGAGAACACAGCTCTGATGGCTCCCGTTGCCTTTGCCGGTATGGCGTCGCGAAACTGCCGCGCCAGACGAAAGAATTCCGTCAGCGCATCCCCGTCGTTGGCGATGACCGCCATTTTTAGACTGGTGACCGCTGAGATCCAGTCATCCAGGATCGGCACGATCTCACTGTGATTCTCAAGGGTCATGTCGCGCCACAGCAGCGGATCGCTTGAAGCTATGCGGGTAATGTCGCGAAACCCTCCTGCAGCCAATTCAGTGTGCGACGGGTCCGTGTCCGCGCGCACGCGCACCTGGTTGACTAAAGCGGCGGCAATCAAGTGCGGCACATGGCTGATGGAGGCCACCACACGATCATGCTGGTGCGCGCCCATGCGGTGTACTCGCGCGCCTGTAGCCTGGATGAGAGTACTCAAAGCGAGGAATGCCTGGGAATCCGTACTGTCCATTGGCGTGAGCACGTACACCGCGTTTTCTAACAGTCGGGCATTGGCGGCGAGAATGCCGGATTTTTCAGAACCTGCCATCGGATGGCCGCCGATGAACTCACAGCGGGCAAATAACTGTTGTGCTGTGTCCATCACGCGTCTCTTGGTGCCGCCGACGTCAGTGATGATGGCGCCTTCAGCCAATAATGACTCGTGGCGCGCAATGTCCTTCAATAAAATGATCGTCGTTGGCACAGGCGCCGCAATGACGACGAGATCGGCGCCTTGCAAAGCCGCGTCAAGCCGCTCCGCAGTTTCATCGATGGCCCCTCGTTCAAGCGCGGCGCGAAGCGTTCTGCGATCCACGTCATAGCCGATGACATGGTTGACCATCCCTGTCTGTTTCAGCGCAAAAGCGAGCGATCCGCCGATCAGTCCGCACCCGATGACGCACACTCTGTGAAACTGCCTGCCTGCTGTCAATGGTTCGAGTCTCCTTTAGCGACCTGCCTCTGAAAGTTCACGCGCAAATTGGGACAGCGCCTCAATGGAATCGTCGAGGCGCGCAGCGTCTCCACTCGACAGAGCGTTTTGTATGTCTTCACAGCGCTTTACGATTGCGCTCCCGACGATCACGCCATCGGCGAACTCAGCGAGTTCTCGCACATGCAGCGGGCTGCTCACGCCAAACCCCACCGCTACAGGCACGGAACTGGCCCTCTTTACCGCGTCCACAAAGGCGCGCAGTTCCGTGGCAAACGAAGCGCGTTCACCGGTGACTCCCAGTGATGAAACGCAGTAAGCAAATCCGGTGGCGCTGGCGGCAATCATTTGCACCCGCTCATGACTGGTCAGCGAAATAAGCGGAATCAGGGCAAGATCGTGACGGACGGCGGCTTCACGCGTTTCCGCACTCTCCTCAAAAGGCAGGTCAGGAATAATCAGGCCATCGGCCCCGGCATCTGCGCAAGCCTGCATCAGTGCATCCACACCGTACTGCACCACGGGGTTCACGTAAGTGAAGACAACAAGCGGAACATCGCTGACCGCGCGTACACGGGCAATGAGGCGAAGCGCTTTTGGCAACGTCATGCCAGCCTGAAGGGCGCGCAGGGAACCCGCCTGGATCGCCGGACCGTCCGCCAATGGATCGGAATATGGAATGCCGACTTCGATGACGTCAGAGAACTGGGCCAGTTCCAATAGAATTCGATAACTGACGTCTTCATTGGGATCGCCTGCGGAGACAAAGGGAATAAATGCGGTGCGTTTGGAGCAGTTTCGAATCGCCTGTTCGATTGCACTCTGGCCGCGCATGGTCATTGTAAGCTGCCCCCTATCAATCGCTCGACGGTATGCACGTCTTTATCGCCGCGTCCGGACAGATTGACAACGATTAAAGCGTCTGCGGGCAGCGTCTTTGCCAGTTTGACTGCATAGGCAATCGCGTGCGCCGACTCCAGCGCGGGAATGATTCCTTCCACTTGGGTGAGTGTCGTAAAGGCATCCAGAGCCTCCTGGTCCGTAATCGGTTCGTAGGACGCCCGACCACTCTTGGCGAGATGGGCGTGTTCTGGTCCTATGCCCGGATAGTCCAGTCCGGCGGAAATGGAGTGTGCAGGCTGGACTTGACCAAACTCATCCTGCATGAGCAACGTCATGGAACCATGCAATACACCCCGACTGCCTTTCGCAATCGTCGCCGCATGCCGCGCCGTCTCGATTCCTTCCCCCGCAGCCTCCACTCCGATCAAACGTACATTGTCATGGCGCAAAAACGGATAAAACAGACCCATCGCGTTGCTTCCGCCGCCTACACAGGCGACCAGAGCATCGGGCAAACGGCCTTCCCGTTCGATGATTTGCTCCCGCGTTTCATCTCCGATCACGCGTTGGAAATCACGCACCATCATGGGATACGGATGGGGTCCAACCACAGATCCGATAATATAGTAGGTGTCTTCCACGTGTTCCACCCAGTGCCTGATTGCCTCGTTGGTCGCGTCTTTAAGAGTCTTTGTGCCGGATCTCGCAGGTACGACCTCGGCGCCAAGCAACCGCATGCGAAAGACATTCAGCGCCTGCCGTTCCATGTCCTCCTCACCCATGAATACGGTGCACTGAAGTCCAAAGAGCGCCGCCACTGTCGCCGTCGCCACACCGTGCTGACCGGCGCCTGTCTCTGCAATCACGCGCTGCTTGCCGGTCATTTTGGCGAGCAATCCCTGACCGAGTGTATTGTTGATTTTGTGAGCTCCCGTGTGGTTCAGGTCTTCCCGCTTCAGATAGATCTTTGCTCCACCCGCGAACTCGGTCAGACCCGAAGCAAAGTATAGGGGCGTCGGCCTCCCGGAGTAATCTCTCAGGTACGAGCGCAACAGGCGGGAAAACTCAGGATCACTGGCCAATCGACGATAATCCGCTTCCAGCTCCACCAAGGCAGACATGAGCGTTTCTGGTACGTATTTGCCGCCAAATTCCCCAAATCGCCCGCGTTCATCTGGAAACATCCTCTACACCCCCATTTCAGTTCTCTCTTTCAGTTCTTCGCTGCGTCGACAAAGGCCCTCATTTTCGTCGGATCCTTACGGTTGTCTGTTTCGATGCCTGACGAAACGTCAACGGCGAAGGGCTGGTATCGCGTCGCCAGTTCACCGACAGTACCCGGTGTCAAACCGCCCGCCACAATGATGGGCACTCCCGCCAAAAAGGGTTTCAAGCGGTCTATATCCTGCCAGGCAAAGGGTCTGCCAGTTCCTCCATACGAGCCGCCGTGCCATGAATCGAACAGCAACCCATCAATATGACCGGCGAACTCGCCCACCGCCTGGTCGTCCTCTGTGCCGCGAACCCGCCACGTTTTCCAGACGGTCAGGCCGCGCCCGCGAAGTTCTGCGCACAGAGCGGGCGTTTCGTCCCCGGACAGTTGAACATGGCGAACGCCCGTCTCGTCCGCGAGACGCAGCGTGTCTGTTCCAGAACGGTTCACCAGCACCAGGACCGGCTGCGGCAGGAGTTCCTGTCGGCGTTCCTCTACGCGCTCCTGTCTCAGGGCGTCCACAATCTGTCTCACGAGCACGCCGCTCACTTCGCGTTTGCTGCTGGCAAGCACGAACCCGATATAATCGGCGCCAGCCTGTACAGCCTCGCGGGCATCCGCAAGGGTTCTCAACCCGCACAGTTTCACACGAACCATCAGACTCGTCGCGAACCAAGCAGTTGCGCGACTCCCTCCCCTATCCGATCGACGCCAAAGCGCATCAGCGTTTCGCCAACCAGAATCGCGTGTGCACCCGCTTTGCGCAATCGATCGACGTCACTCGCCGTTTTGATTCCGCTCTCCCCGACGAGAATCACATCCTGGTCAATCGCTTCGGCGACCGTTTCGGTCAGACTCAAATCGACGTCAAACGTGCGTAAATTCCGGTGGTTAACGCCGACGATCTGCGGGTGCAGAGACGCCGCGCGCCGCCATTCGTCCACGGAATGAATCTCCACAAGGACCGCCATTCCCCAGTCTGTGGCCAGCGTGTACAGTTCCTGCAGCGACTCGTCAGACAAAGCCGCCGCGATCAACAGGATGGCGTCCGCCCCCATGGCGCGCGCTTCCAGAACCTGCAACTCATCGATGATAAAGTCCTTGCGAAGTATCGGCAAGCGCGTCGCTGCGCGCACGGACTTCAAAATATCAGACGAACCCTGAAAGTAGGTGCGATCCGTGAGCACCGACACCGCGCTCGCGCCGGCCGCTTCGTACTGTGCGGCCGTGGCCACGGGATCAAACCCCGGCGCGATGACCCCCTTTGACGGCGACGCCTTCTTGATTTCCGCGATCAGGGCAACCGGATGCTTTCCCCGCAGCGCAGTCGCAAATGGCCTCACAGACGGCCCCTCTGCCGCTTGTTCAAGCAGGCCCGACCGACCCTGTTCGCTGTGCAGCAAGGTCACTTCCGCGCGCTTTGTTTCCAGGATGCGATCCAGGATGGTCACGCGCTCACTCCATTCGTCAATTGCTGGCTGTACTCTGCCAACTGATTGAGTTTACTCGCCGCGCGTCCATCGTCAAGGATCCGTTCTGCCATGCGCGCTCCTGTCGTCAGATCTGGCGCATGGCCCGCCACATAAAAGGCGGCGGCGGCGTTGGCCACTACGATATCCCGGCGGGCTCCCGTCTCTCCTGCAAATATGGCGCGCACCGCGGCGGCGTTGTCCGCAGAATCGCCGCCGCGCACGGCCGCCAACGGGTATTGCGGCAGACCCATGTCCGATGGCTGAATCATCCACTCCGACACTTGTTCCCGCCTTACCTCATACACCCTTGTCGGCCCCGAGACGGCAATCTCATCCAGGCCATCCACAGAGCTTATCACCAGAGCGTGCTCGCTGCCAAGCGCCGCCAGAACATGCGCCATCTTTTGCGCGATCACAGCGTTCGGCGTGCCGAGCACTTGACGTTTTGGCCTGGCTGGATTTGTGAGCGGACCGAGAAAATTGAACATCGTGCGGTACCCCAGTTCTCTGCGGATTGGCGCCACATGCTTCATGGCGGGATGGTATGCCTGCGCAAACAGGAAGCAGATTCCCGTCTCCGCCAGACACTTCGCCGCCGCCTGCGGACTCATTTCAATCGCGACGCCCAGCGCGGCCAGCACGTCAGCGCTCCCGCTGAGGCTTGACGCCGCCCGATTGCCATGTTTGACCACCGCCACCCCACCGGCTGCCGCCACGATCGCGGCCGCAGTTGAAATGTTGAACGTGCCGGCTCCGTCTCCTCCGGTTCCGCAGGTGTCGATCACGCCAGGCTGCGCCGCCATGGACAAGGCATGATCGCGCATGGCGCGGGCGCTTCCCGTGAGTTCAGCGATGGTCTCTCCCCTCGCCCGCAACAACGTTAAATACGCGGCGATCTGCACGGAGCTTGCCGATCCATCCATCATCGCATGCATGGCCGACTCCGCGTCTTTTTCCGTCAGTTCATCACCATTGGCCAGTCTCAACAGAATGTCTCTCATTAGGCAACCTCTCCTCGTACGCCGTCTATGCGCTCCCTGGCCCCGTCTGCGTCGTGAACATTGCTTCTCCACCGTCAACACAGACTGCGCCGTCAACCTGAACAACAAATAGAGAACCAAGGATTTTCCCCGGTTCTCGTGAACGCGCCGCTTGTACGCGAAAAGATCGGCCGAACTGCAGTCGTACTGCGCAATCCTTTCAACTTTTGCTAAGCTAAGCTCCGCTCACGCTACCAAGGCGACAGGGAAACCCCGTCTCGCTATGGCGCCTGCCGCAACATGCTGCCAGGTTGCGCGCAATCGCTGCACCATTACCGTAATCCTACTACGATCCGGGCAAATGGTCAATCTATGATCATTTCACGGTTCCTGTCATTACGATCGGACGCTTCTATGCCGTCTTGCGGCGCAAGACATCAAACATATCGTAGATGCCTCGAACCAAGACAACTGCAATCATAACGATCCACAATGTTGCAAACAAACGCGTTCCAGCCGCCGCAATCCAAGTCAGCAGAAATGTGATGAGAGAGATCCACTTGATCACCAAGCGGCCAACAGGAGCCTGGGTAACTTCAGGCGCTGCCTGCAGGACCAATGGAGCGAGCAGGCCAACTACCGCCTCAGCCAAAACACCTTCAACATTACCGATTCTCCGAAACATGGACCAAGCTCCGTACAATAGCATTACATATACTGGGCCATAGAGCACGCTGTACAGGATATCCTTGAGTTTCATTTGATCACCCCTTTTTATTTGATAAAATTTGTTGCCATAGAACCGGCGATCGATTGTATCCGATCTGTACATACCACCTTCCGGCGTGAGGGATTAAGACTGTTGGAAACAGACTAATCGCTTTGGTCAAAATGTACTGCGCGATGATCTGCAGGGTCCAGTTGAATTTCGCAGGAAAGCCTACGTCTGCTGGCACTTGGTTGATCATGACCTGCTTCAACTCATCGCGCTGTTCTGCCGTCAGGCGACACGACTTTCCAGGGGCATGCTTGATCTCCAGTTCCTCGAAACCGCTGTCCTTGTAGGCACGAATGTAGGTGCGAATGGTCTTGTCGGAACGACGCAGCATCTCCGCGATTTGCTTGACGGGTGCCCGGAGTAACAAAAGGTGAATCGCCTGCAGGCGTTCGTACATTCTGCGATCGTTTGTGCGCCGAATATGCCCTTCGATCTCTTCGATAGCTGACTTTGCCTCCATGTCGCATCACCGCCGCTCCCATTGGATACATTTTCTTTCGACGGTGATCTCGTGAACCCTTCTGCGTCAGTTGGAAAGACTCCGGTTCAATCTATGGCGACAATTCCAAGGGCAACCTGCCGTAATTGGAAGACACCCCTTTCATTTCGTCGGTTCTTTAACGCCCTCCCATCACCGGGATTTGCTGGCCATCCCCAAAGAAGACTACGTGCCACTGGACGATGCCCGTTTGGGCGGCGTGATGGCGTATCGGTTGAACCACCCTGTGTTCGGTGTCACTCGCGCCGTCGTCATCACCTACAATGAAGCGCTGTACCTCGGACAGAAGCAAGGACAGTTGATCCAACTGAAATAGGCCAACGCGGCACTGCATGAACTGCAGTGCATAGTCATGACCGCCTTCGAGAAGGGAAAGCGGGAACAAAAACCCACCGAGGAATCGATTCGAAACCACGTCACCGCTATCCTCAAACGGCGGGGTCTCAAGTCTATCACTGCCAGATTCAAGATGCTCGTGCTGTTTGAACCGACCTCAAAGCAGTATAATGGAACCGCGGAGGTGTCGGCATTGGCGATCACAAAAGAAGAACTGTATCAGCTGATTGAGCGCATTGAGAATCCGATTGAATTGGAGTCGGCCTACGCGGCGGTGAGGGCCATTGTGGAGCACGACGACCAGGCGTGGTACTGGACGGAACGGTGGCAGGCCGAGGAACGCGAGGCTGATGAGGACACGGTGGTCAGCGCCCCCTTCGATAACATCCACGACGTCATGCGCGCCGTTCGGCGAAGCTTGAATGAGATCGACAAGGAGCCTCCAGCGAGCGAACCTTCAACGCAAAAGGAAGTTCGATAAGAAGCTGCACAGTCTGGCAAAGGAGAATCCGAACATCCTGGATCAGGTGGAGAAAACACTCGATGCTCTGCTGCGCTATCCGCCTCCGCATCCATCGCTTCGAATGAAACACATTCAGGGAACGGATGGCTTGTTCGAGTGTTCCGTCAACATGGATATCCGGATCACGTTTGAGTTCACCGCTCCACACACCATCCTCCTACGCAACATTGATCACCATGACGACGCGCTCAAGCAACCCTAGCCAAACTGATAGACCCATTCATTCCTACCGGCGCACAGGCCGGTTTTTTGACGTTCATCCGTCGATCTCTGTTTGTCCCAAGCGCCCACATCAGGCTCGCAAGGAACACAGGCTCCCGTCGGTCACGCCGAACGGCCGCCGCAAAGGTTGTCGCGGTTTTGAGCGAAAGTTGACGGTTTCGGCGCGAGCCAAACGTCTACGATAACACTCATAAAAGTCGCGATCATCCTGTCCGTGTACGTGTTAGAGCCGTAGGCGGTTATCTGGCCGTTCGCATCGTTCGAGAGGCTCGTGCTTCCGACCGACGTCAGCCGATTGCCATCTGCGTCATACATGTAGGTCGTAGTGACCCCCGTTGCCAAGTTGATCACAGATCTCCGGTTGCCGAGCTTGTCGTACGTGTAGGTTAGCGTGTTGCCGCTTCACTCGGGTTCACCCGTGGCCGTACTAAGGCGACTGAATGATCAAGTGAAAAGAGAGAGAGCCAAGCCCAATGTAACGGGGCCAGTTCCTTGCGGTTACAGCACCTGAAATTCGTGTTATTCAACACCGCCAATTCTCTTTCTTATTTCGGTGAGACTTTCGATAATCTGTGATTCCTCCTCGTCTGAGGGTAACTCAAGACCCTGCCTTAATTGTCCGTTTACCGTGATCGAATCAATGATGTTCAGAAGTTGCCTCGTCAGAACATCCGATTTTCCCCAGTGTACTGGATCCAGTATTGACAAAGCCGTAATTAATTCTCCATCATAAAGTTCTCCAATCAACGGCTTTGACTCAAGTCTCTCAAGCACTTCAGGGAAAATGAATTCAACATACATGTTTTGCCTCAACAAGCGGGCCAAATCACCATCAGTTAAATCACCAATTGTCTTTGAACGAATTCTTTCATACCACTTTGGCAAAGAATACCTTGAGTCAGTCACGGGTTCTGAAATGCCTAACTGTTTCTCAATGTCTACAATGTGAAGCAAACTTACAGAAGACACAATCATTTACCTCCATTCAGTATCTCGTTAATTTTGCCAATGTATTGTTGAGCTTTGCTAAGCCCGCTGTCGAGTGCTGCGCGCGCCGCCCTTTCACGATTTGGATTCCTCAAGCCACCTTGTAGACTTTTTTCAACAGCGTAAAGTCCACGCAACAAATTTTTAACTTCATCCAAATGGTCATAATACCCACCTCCAGCACGAGGAACTGGGTCACCTTGAATGTCACGCAGTGCCCCCGCCAAGTCCTGCTCAGTAAGGTCTTCTGTAGCGTCTCTTTAGACGGAATGATTCCTCCGTCCACCCCCGTTCCCCGCGTTCCCGGCGCCACCTTGAAATCGACCGCGAGCCGTTCGTTCAGTTGGCCGATTGGCACGAAATCGATCGCGTACGACGCAAACGGAATCGGGCATCGACCCGTCTTCTCCCCACTCAGCGCCGTGACGCGCACATCCTCGCGATTCGACCGTTGGACCAGGATCCACAGAGACAGTAGGCATACCACCGGTTCAGCCAACACACCTTTCCCGGAAAATCGCCGCACGCGCATTTTCTTCCCGGTTGTTGGTGCTGCGCAGCGGCATGAAAGTCTATCCCGGACAATAGCTAAGGCGTCTGAGCAGTCTGCGAATCCTTAGTTCCTAACAACCATATTCCAACGAGCAGCATCCATACGGGTCCTATCATAACTACTGCCTGAGCTAAAAATGACACAGTGTCAATGCCCTGTATTAAATACCAAAACACAGTCGCCTGAGTAATAAGAGTAAGAATCGCCCAGGCAACTCCTATATAGAAAATCGCCCTTTTATCAAATATTTTTCTGATCGCGAACGAATGTATGAGCAACCATACCGACAGGAGTATATTGCCTATCGTGTACAGACTATCCGAAAAACCACCCTGTTGGATTGCCCAGTCAAATAAATAGATCGCAAAATCCCTCTGAAATAACCCGTGGGAAACTTTAAATAAATGGATTGAGTACTCTGCCAATGTAGCCTGTAAGATGAATGATACCGACATAATAAAAAAAGATAGTGTTCCGGACACCAGAGCAACCAAATTCGCTCCCAATTGGTAGTTTTTCTTATGTAACATCGAAAACAGAGCTATTGGAATGATCATTGAAATCAAAAACATGAGACCTTTTGTGCCATGATCGAATCCAATCACAGCGAAATGATGCGTATCGTACAGTAACCCTTGGGCTACCGACGCCCCTTCGGGTCCGAAATTGGATTTAAAGGGAACGGGGATATACGGCCTAAAATTACTATACAAAATATTGAATACCACCCAGCCGACAATAGTTAAAAAATAAAAGATTGCTACAACTCCGGCGCATCGTTTCATTTAATTAGAACCTCCCTTTGGCAAAGCCATCGCGAACTCCTAATCCGCCAGCGCTGCTGTAACAATCTCTTCAGAGACGGCGGGCATAAAGCGGACGGAGCCGAGAGCATCAGGCAAAACGAAGGGAAGACTGCGCGCGATCGCCTTCTTGTCGAGGCGCATGTGCGCAATCAGTTCATCGATGGCCGCGGCGTTTTTCAGACTGTCAGGCAATTCGTTGGGCAAACCGACGCGTGCAAGGATCTGCTGGATGGTTGACACGAGGTCCGGTTGCGCGAGCCCCAAGCGCACTGCAATACGCGCCTCACACACCATGCCCATGGCGACGGCTGCCCCGTGCGTGTAGGCGCCATAAGCGAGGGCCTCCACGGCGTGTCCCACCGTGTGTCCAAGATTGAGGATGGCGCGCAGCCCCGATTCCCGTTCATCGAGGCTGACGATGTCCGCTTTGACCTGACACGACCGCGCGAGCAGTTCGGCGGTCAGCGAAGGATCTCCCTCAAGCAACGCTTCGGCATGCGCGGAGATGAACGCAAATAAACCGGGATCGCGAATGATTCCGTGTTTGATGGCTTCCGCCAATCCGCTCGATCGTTCTGCCGGTGGAAGTGTCCGCAATGTCTCCACATCGTAGAGCACCAGTCGCGGCGGATGAAACGCGCCGACCAGGTTTTTGCCCTGCGGCAAGTTGATCGCGACTTTACCGCCTATGCTTGCGTCGTGAGCGAGCAGCGTCGTGGGAACCTGAACGAAACGAATCCCCCTCATGAAAGTGGCCGCGACAAAACCGGCCACATCCCCTACCACGCCGCCGCCAAGCGCCACAATCACAGACTTGCGGTCCAGACCCGCAGCCAGACATTCTGCATATAACCGTTCCGCCTGCTGGAGAGACTTGGACGCCTCTCCAGTAGGCAGGGAGACAGCGTGAACCGAAGAGAAACGTAGGCTGAGAGCCGTCCGTAAGGTCTGTGGATATCCCGCGGTTGCGAGCGCCTCGTCAAAGATGATGAGCACCGCCGCGTCCGCCGGGGCGACAGCTTCGAAAAAACGATCAGCGGCCGCCAGCAATTGCGATCCAATGACCACGTCATAATCGCCCGCAGACGCCTTCACGCGCAGTCTGTGCACGTGATGCACGTGAAGGCGCGAGAAAGCATCCTTCGCCTGATCGTCCGGACCTTCTGCATGGCCATTCCCGTTTTCCTCATGACGACCCGCGCTCTCTGCACGGCCATTCGCATCCTCCGCCGAACCGTCGCCGTTCTCCGCCCAACCGTTCATGCCTGCCGCATCGCCGTCCGGGTCGTCAACGCCGATGATTCGGGGGGTCGAACGCTCCATCCTTGTGATTTCCGCTTCGTCTGTCATGACCGTTCCCTCACCCGTTCCCTATAAGATTCATAGTTTCTGCGCACCTCAGAGAGTGAATCTCCGCCAAATTTGTCCAGAAAGGCCTGTGCGATCACCCACGCCACCGCGTTCTCGCCGACTACGGCCGCAGCCGGCGCTGCGCACGCATCGGAGCGCTCGATAGCTGCCAGATACGTCTCTTTCGTGTGAATATCGACGCTCGGGAGCGGCTTGTACAGAGTCGGAATGGGTTTCATGGCAGCCCGCACGACGATCGGTTCGCCGTTTGAGATACCGCCCTCGATGCCTCCAGCGCCGTTTGTCGTGCGATAAAATCCCTTTGCCGGGTCGTGATAGATCGCGTCATGCACTGTGCTGCCGCGCATTTTAGCGGCGGCAAAGCCAAGGCCAATCTCCACACCCTTGATCGCCTGAACGCTCATCAGCATACCGGCGAGCAGGCCGTCAAGCCGCCTGTCCGGCATCGCGTAGCTTCCCAGACCCACGGGTACGCCGGAGACCACGATTTCAAAGATCCCGCCGAGTGTGTTGCCCTGCTCCCTGGCTTCCTCGATGGCGGCCAGCATCCGTGCTTCAGCCTCTGGATCGGCGGTTCGCACAGGCGACTCTTCAGAGCGTTCAGCGATTTCCGTCAGACTCAACCCAGCAAGCGTGTCTCTCGACGCGGCTTGTTCGCCGATCTGCACAATGTGGGCGCAGAGGTCGATGTCAAATTGCGCCAGCAGTTGCCTGGCGATCGCGCCCACCGCCACAATGGTCGCGGTGTTGCGGGCGCTGGCGCGTTCGAGCGCGTCGCGCATGTCGCTAAAGTCGTATTTGAACGCGGCCGGCAGGTCGGCGTGGCCAGGGCGCGGCTTCGTGACTGGCGCGACGTCTTCTGGGCGGTCACCCGTCGGCGACATGCGCGTGATCCAGTTCTTGTAGTCGCGATTGGCGATCGTAAAGGCCAGCGGCGATCCCAACGTCGAACCAAACCGCATACCCGAGAGGATCTCCGCAGTATCCGACTCAATTTTCATGCGATAGCCGCGTCCGAATCCCTGTTGCCGTCTCCAGAGCTGATGATTGACTTGCGCGATATCGATGGGGAGTTGCGCCGGCAATCCTTCAATGATCGCCGTGAGCGCCGGTCCGTGCGATTCCCCGGCTGTCAGGTACCGTAACATGAGTGCCCTCCCTACGCAATTTGTCACATTATACTACAAACCACATCTCCAGAGATAAACCCGGAAGGTGGTTGCTGTGTCGACGGATCAAGCGCGCTACTGCAATTGGCCGAGATAAGCCGTCAACAGTGTGACCGTCTGTTCGACGTCGCGCAGATGCACCATCTGCGAAGGCGTGCCCACGTAACGCGCGGGAACGACAATGCCACCCGTGGGGATTCCCTCACGGCTAAGAAAGAGCGCGCCCGCGTCACTGGCTGTGCGCGGCGACACCTCAATCTGATAGGGCACATCCGCCAACCGGGCCGCGTCGACGATCATGTCCCGTACCTTTGGGGCTACGACCATGGTTGCGTCGAGCGCCTTGATGCCCGGTCCTCCCCCAAGTGTGAGCGCAAGACGCTCGCTTTTCGGAGTGTCCCCGACAGGACTGACATCAAGCACGAGCGCCGCATCGGGGTGAATGCGCTGGCCAGCCACCCGCGCTCCCCGAGAACCCACTTCCTGTTGGGCGGAAAACACAGCGGCAATGGTGTAGCCGCTATGAGTCCGTTTCAGCGCTTCCACGAGTACTGCGCACCCTACGCGATTGTCAAGGGCGTGACCGACGATGAGGTCCGCGCCCACTTCATCGAATCCGTACGCAAAAGTAGCCGCATCTCCTATGCGGACATGTTCCCTGGCGTCATCCAAAGAAATGGCTCCAATATCGACGAACAGATGGGAAAAGTCGAGATCCTTTTGCGCGACGCCATGCTCAGCGCCCACGATGCCCCGCCTTCCCGTTCGCGCAAATATGACCCGGGCGCCCCCGAGTGTTGACGCCCGCAGCGGTCCTAACGGCGCCACTCGCAAAAAGCCTTGATCGTCGATGTCGATGACGCTGAGCGCAGGCTCGTCCATGTGCGCCGCAAGCAGGATGGTCTTGGCCGCAGGGCCAGACGCTCCCCGTTTGACGGCGTATAAATTGCCGAGCGCGTCATCGTACACTTCGTCGACGTACGGCTGAACCAATGTGTGTATAACTTCCTTTACGGGCGCCTCATAACCGGAAGGACCAGATGGGATCGTCAGTTGCCGGATCAATTCTTTCATCAGACGGAAAAACCTCCCTGTTCTATGCTTCTAAGGACAGCTTCGAGCAGCCTGATGGTATTCTCGTAGTCGTCCAGGCTGATGATCTGGGCTGGCGCATGGATGTACCTCGTGGGTACGCTGATAGCTGCGCTCACGATGCCGGATCCCGTCAGATGGATGGCGCCGACATCGTTCGCTCCGCCGACAGTCCGGCGCAGTTGCACCGGGATTCCCTGTTCCTCGCCGACGCGCACAATATGCTCACGAAACGCCGTGTGCGCGATCGTTCGCGCGTCCACAACAGACACGGCGGGTCCCCCGCCCTGAATCGTCGATTGCCCATGTGAAGGCGTCTCCACCACGTCAAAACACACGGTGCCCTCAATGGCAATGGCAATATCGGGTTCCGTTCGATAGGCGACCGGACCCGCTCCACGCAGTCCAGTTTCCTCCTGAACGGTAAACGCATAAATAACAGGAAGTTCAAATCTCTTCTTCATGGTCTCAATCAGCACGGCGCAGCCCACTCGATCATCGAACGACTTCGCTTTGGCGCGGCGCTCGCCAATCTCTTCATATTCGGTGGCAAAGACGGCAAAATCGCCTGGTTGGACGTATTTCTCCGCTTCCATGCGAGAACTGGCGCCAATATCGATAAACAACTGTTCAAGACTGTGCGGCTGTTCCCGTTCCTCCGGTTTTTGCAGATGGACAGCCCTGGACCCGATGACCCCAACCAGGCGTTCTGCGCCAACTCGCACCGGCTTTGCCACGAGAATCCTCGGATCGACGCCGCCGTTGGGCCGAAAGCGCAGCAGTCCCTGTTCCTCGATGGCGACAATCATTAAGCTGACTTCGTCCATGTGCGCGGTGAGCAACACTTTGGGTTCCCGGGCGCCCATGTTCGTCTCTGCAATCAGTGTGCCGAGCGCGTCAGTATAGACGCGGTCAGCAACACCCCTGACCTCATCGTAAATGATCTGGCGCACTTCGTCTTCGAATCCTGACGGTCCGGAAGCTTCTGTCAATCTTTTAAGTAACATGTGAGCCCCTCCACGTATGCCATGTCCAGGCTGGCGATAAAACGGGCAAGCAGCAGGCCTGCGTGTCGCACGTCTTCAAACGCCAAGGTTTCCACAGAAGTGTGCATATAACGCAGTGGAATCGAAATAAGCGCCGTCGGAATGCCCGCCTGCACAATCTGTATCGGGTCTGCATCTGTCCATGTAGGGCCCTGCGTCACTTCGATCTGGACGGGAATATTGGCGTCTCTGGCCACGTCTGTGAGTCTCTTGAACAGCTTTGGATGAATGCGCGGTCCGAAAGAAACGACCGGTCCGCCCCCCAGTTTTTGCACCAGATCAGACGCCACGCCAGGTGTTTCCCCATGGCATACATCAATCGCCACCGCAAGATCCGGCAGCAATCGAAAGGCGGCCGTCTGCGCCCCTTTGCACCCGATTTCTTCCTGAACGGTGCCAACGGCGTACACATCAGCTGCAAATCGGAGCTTTCGGAGTTCGCTCAGGCAGAGCGCCAGGGTTGTAACACCTGCCCGATTGTCCATCGCCTTGCCGGCGAGCCTTCCGCCTGAAAGCTCCATCGTACGTCTGGAGATGGTGATGAAGTCACCGATGTTCACCAACTCGCGTACGGATTCTTCCGGCATCGCCAAATCGATAAACAGTTCTTGCAGCGGCACACTCTTGTTGCGCTCCGCCAGCGAAGTCAAATGGGGCGGTTTTGACCCGACTACGCCAAGCAGCTTGCGCTTGGCGTGCACGATCACTTCTTGCCCAAGCAGCGTACGCGGATCGAAACCGCCCACTTCTGCGACGCGCAGAAATCCGCCCTTGTCTATGCGCGCCACCATCAGCGATATTTCATCGGTATGAGCGGTTATCATGACGCGAGGACGCGGCGTATTTCCTTCGCCGGCGCAGTACAGGAACGTGTTGCCGATCGAATCAGTCTCGATCGTGTCTGCCAGACCGTTCACCGCTTCTCTGAGCAGGGCCGCAGGTGTTGATTCGTCGCCGGGACTGCCTGTCGCCTCGGTCAGTCCAATGAGCAGTTCTTTTGCATTGAACAAGAACACTGACCTCCAATATCCGCAGATACACATTGCGGAGCCGAGTTTGTTTGGTGTCATGTAACATGAGACGGGTCACTGGATCGCCCTGCTCTGCCAGTCTACTCCCTCCGACAACGCGGCGGCGAGTCGCTGCAGTTCGGGGGGAAGCGGGGCGTAGAGAGTCATCGTCTGATTCGTGACAGGGTGATCAAACTCCAGTTGATGCGCGTGCAGGGCATGGCGTGAGCGCCCATCCGGGAAAGCGATGCTGAATTTCTCATTCATCTCCGGAGAACCGTACAGACTGTCGCCGAGGATAGGATGGCCGATGTGGGCCAAATGGACGCGAATCTGATGGGTTCTGCCGGTCTCAAGTCGAACCAGCAGTTTCATTGCACCCGCCGCTTCATACACGCGCTCCACCCGCAAGTGAGTGATTGCCGATTTGCCGTACGGATAAACCGCCCGCTTGATGCAGGTTCCTGGAAGCAGACCGATGGCGGCGTCGATCGTCCGCTCTGCCCGCCCCGCCAACGCACCGCTTGCAAACGCCGTATACTGTCGGGAAATGGCGCGCTTCTTCAGCGATCTGGACAGTCTCTCGTGCGCCAGTTTGTGCTTCGCGATGAGGAGCAGCCCAGAGGTTGCCCGATCCAAACGGTGTACGGGCCTAAATGGATAGCTTTCGCCCCGCTCCCGCATGTGGTTCATCACTGCAGACGCCAGGGTGCCCCGACGTTCGTGAGCGGTGGGATGAACGATCAGCCCCGCTTGCTTGTCCACGACAAGCAAATGCTCGTCCTCTAACACCACATGCAGCGGGATTGGTTCCGGTTCGATGGATGAGCCAAGTTCCACCGGGGCCTCGACGGTGACCCGATCTCCGACGCGCACGCGGCCTGTCAGATACGCTGGCGCGCCATTGACACAGATTTGTCCTTGTGCGCACAGCGTGCGCCGCAGTCGTTTGCTGAGCGCGAGCGAGCCCAGTAAGGCTTTGACCATGACCCCGTCTTCCTCTTGGCTGATCACGCGATCAAAATAAAGCACAATTAGCACCGCCTTGCGGTCATGTCGCGTCAACTCGTGTGTATACTTGTACAAATAGCCGCGCATTGCGACCCTGTGCACCACTGTGAGTTGCCAGCCACCGACGGAATGAGGTGTTTGTCGTGAACGAATCGTCGCCTTCCCGGACTTTGCCCCATCGCGAGAACATGGACTCCAGACGGCGTCCGCGTCTGTACTTTGGTATTGGCTTTGCTGCCGGAATCCTCGCGACCGCCGCGCTTCTCGTCGGTCTCGCGGCGGGCGCGTTCACCTATATGCGCGATCAGGCGGCGCACAGCGCCTCTTTTGCGATGGCCCCAGACGCAACCGCTCCTGGAAACCGTGTCGAACTGTACTTTCCACTCGAAAAATTTCTTGCCTGGCGCTCGACGCAAAAAGTCAACCTCGCGATGAGCGGCGAGGATGTGCACGTTCATTTGCTCGCGAAACCCTTCTCGCAATTTCCGTTGCAAATAGCCATCGATATTTACGGACGACCCAGTGTCAATCATGGCTATTTCACGCTCAGCGATGTGACGGGCACCGTGGACCACGTTCCCGTTCCCAAAACGCTCTTGCTAACCGCGATTGCCAGTGACGGCACGCAGTATGGAGTCCACGTGAATGATCAAAGGGACGCGCTCTATATCGAAAGAACGTTTGGCGCCTATCGACTGGTTGGATACGATCCAGCGTCAAGAGATCTTGTGATCTCGTTGCCCGTTCAGGTCGTAGAACGCGCGGCCAAGGGCCAACTGGTCTTGTGACCCATCCTCAAACAGCGATCTCCGTCAGGTCATCCGCAACGATCAACGGCGCGCCAGTACATGATCGCAATTCGTCGACACCGTGGCCAGGGGCGATTTCCCGCAGCACAAGGCCGTCTTTGGTCACGTCGAGAACAGCCAAATCCGTGATGATTCGATCGACCACAGACTTTCCGGTGAGCGGAAGTGTGCATTCTCTCAAGATTTTCGGGTCTCCCGCTTTGCTCATATGTTCCATCGTCACAATCAGGCGTTTGGCCCCGTGTACGAGGTCCATGGCGCCACCCATGCCTTTGACCATCTTTCCAGGGATCATCCAGTTGGCGAGATCGCCCTTCTCCGACACTTCCATGGCGCCGAGGATGGCGACGTCAATGTGTCCGCCGCGGATCATTCCGAACGATTCAGCGCTGGAGAAATACGCGGCTCCCGGCACCGCAGTCACCGTCTCTTTCCCTGCGTTGATGAGATCGGGATCCAGTTCGGCTTCGACCGGATACGGTCCTATGCCAAGCAGTCCATTTTCGGAATGCAGGACCACGTCGGCGTCGGTTGCTATGTAGTTGGCCACCAGCGTAGGCATGCCAATACCCAGATTAACGTATGAGCCCGGAGGGATTTCCCTGGCCGCACGCTTCACGATCTGTTCACGAGATAACGCCACGACACGTCAACTCCTTTTTTACAAAGGCTAGTCCTCACCGTATACCCGAGTCAGTCTCTCCTGGCGCTCACGGTGCGCCTCTCAATGCGCTTCTCGTAATGGTCTCCCACCACAATCCGCTGCACGTAAATGCTCGGGGTATGAATTTGCGCTGGACCGAGTTCGCCGACGTCAACCAGTTCTTCGACCTCAACAATCGTGACGCGCCCAGCAGCGGCCATCATTGGGTTAAAGTTCTGCGCCGTTTCCCGGTAAATGACATTGCCGAGGCGATCCGCCTTCCAGCCCTTGATCAGCGCAAAGTCAGCCACGATCGGATATTCGAACAGATACTCGCGTCCACTTATAACCCTGGTTTCTCTTCCCTGCGCAATCGGCGTGCCTACGCCGGCAGGCGTGTAAAAACCGCCGATTCCAGCGCCGCCAGCGCGAATCCGCTCTGCGAGCGTTCCTTGCGGAACCAGTTCCACTTCCAGTTCGCCGTTCAGGAACTGGCGCTCGAACGTCTTATTCTCACCGACATACGAGGACACCATTTTTTTAATCTGGTGGTTTTGCAGAAGCAACCCAAGCCCAAAATCATCGACACCACAATTGTTGCTGATACAGACGAGATCTCTGACACCGCTTTCCTGCAGTGCGGCGATGAGATGTTCCGGGATGCCGACCAGCCCAAAACCGCCCACCAGCAACGAATCGCCTGATTTTATGTCCTTGACAGCCGCAGACGCCGAGGGATAGACTTTGTCCACATTGCGCGCCTCCTCTCCCCTTCATAGTATCATACTGAACCTCGCCATGGCGAAAGCAACTGGACTTGCCGCGGCAGTCCGATCAGGGTCAGGCGTCACCAGCGCGTCCAGTCGGCGAGGGTTCACAGCTGCCTGTCATGTGCGCTTGACCATCCGGTAGTCCACAATGCCGTACCCGTTTTTCTGGTACAGATCAACCGCTTCTACGTTTGTCTTGGTGACAAATATCTGGTACGTGCGGATACCCCGTCCGGCCAGCCATCGCTCCGCTGCCTGCAACGCCTGCGTACCAGCGCCTCGCCCTCTTAGCGTCTCTTCCACGTACATTTCCCCGATGATCCCTGTGCGCTCAAAACTGAGCGGGTCAAACGCCTCAGTAACAAACGCGTACCCAACCGGGTCGCCGCCAGGGGTGTCCAGCATCAGTACATGACCTTCCCCGCGCGACATCATGGAAGACAATTGGCGCACGAAATTCGCGCTTTCCTGACGCCCCTTTAACATACGTCTCGTTTCTTGCGGATCATACGGTAGAGATGCCAGTTTTCTCCACAGTTCATTCTGCAGCAAGATGAGTTCTGTATGGTATCGTTCCACGCGTTCTCCGTCACGGGCGAGCGAAAAAGGACGGGCTACGCACGAAATGGGTTCCGGTCTCTCAAGCCGGTCCGAATTCATTTGGAGTTCTCCAGGCCGTCGGCCAACTGCGCGCGTGCGTCCCTTTCTGTTGCGCTGTGCCCTTCGCCTCTGTCGCACCATCGTCCGCCCCTTACAGTGGATTGCCATGCCCTTCCACTATACGCGACTCAGCTTGACCACATGCGTCCTCCAGCCTGCCCACATTCGCCTACAAAAAGTCCGCCCTCAGCAATTCCTGTTTTAAGAGCACCTGCTGCAAGTACTCCACAGGCGTGTCTTCCACTCCCCGATACTCTGCCTTTGTATGCAAGTGGATCGCTTCCGGAAACTCCTCTCCAAGAATAGCGCGAATGCGCCTGCCGACCTTGTCGCTGTCAGCAAAAATGTAGACTTGGGCGTTTTTTGTCTGCTCTCTGAGTTGCATCAATAAACCGTGAGTCGGGATGCCAAACGTGCAGAAGATGCGGGTGTTCTCGTTGACCATGGGCAACAACCGCTCCCTGTCATGTTTGCCCTCCACGATGATGACTGCCTCCACGAATCATTCTCCTATGGGAACTCCGTTCTGCCTGAAGCGCCGCTGGGATGTAGTGTTCCCCTGTATCCCATGCGGATTATCCAAGCCCGCCAGAACCGTATGCTGCGCCGCTTCTCAAACACGGCTGCGCCGAACTCGCCTCGGCACAGCATACGATTCCGGCCAAGCGGGTTTTTCATCCCGGTTGTTGGTGGCGCAAGTGAGATTTTGCTTCGCAAAACTCAGGCATGGAAGTCTATCCTTGCAAACGATGAGCCAAAATGATATGTAAACGATAACTCGCAGGAGAGGAGAGGAACTGGCGAGTCATTACAAGAATGCGCAATCATTCAGTTAGAAGCTATTCAGAAGCGCGAGGTGCAGACAATGGATCAATGGGCATTCAAAGAGATCATCAGGGAAAGGCGCAGCGTCAGACGGTTCGCTCCGACGCCCGTTCCAATTGACGCCATACGAGAACTCGTAGACTGCGCTCGCTATGCCCCCAGTGATACCAACTCGCAAACATGGGAGTTTATCGCCGTACTGAACTCAGACAAGATTCGCAGAATTTCCGAGATCACGTGGGGGAAACTTCACGAACTGGCCAGAGACGCCGAGAGTCGCGGACTTGAAAAGGAGGCGCGTCTGCTCGCCCGCTCATTTGGACCTTACGCCACTGCATTTGAAAACGCGCCTGCCTTGATGGTTGTCCTGTCGACTCCCTACGTCTCAAAGTTCCGCGACAAGATATTCGATCCTCTCCAGTTCGTGTCACAGCAGACCTGGGATATGGAGAGCACAAAAAGCAGTTGTCTGGCCGCCCAAAATCTGATGCTGGCCGCACATGCCATGGGCCTTGGGAGTTGCCCCATGACGGGCCCTGCGCTTCTTGCCGAACACAGCATAAAAGAGTTTCTCGGCATCGGGTTTGACCGACATCTCAATATGGTCATTGCTCTTGGCTATCCTGGCGAAAAACCTGCGATACCCAAAAGGAAAGACGTTGAGGAAATACTTCGGCTCATACTCTGAACCTCTCGCCAACTAGTGATCAGTCTTCCAGAATCAACGCATACAAGGCAGCCGGTCCATGCACCCCTATGCTCAAGTCGTTTTCGATGTCCGAGGAACGACTTGGTCCGCTGATGAAGTTGACGGCAGGAAGCGTCGTTCCTGTGTGATCTGGCAGATGCCCAAGTTCATGCAGCACATCCCCAAGGTGCATGCGGATGCGCCCTCCGCGAACGAGCACAATGTGCACACTGGGCAGCAAGCTTACCGCCCGCCCGCGTTGACCGCCTGCGAGCAAAACCACCGTTCCGGTCTCTGCGATCGCATAGTCACACCCCGTGATCCCGATGTCGGCTTCGGCTATCCTTTGCAGCCAGGTTTTGCGCGCAGTACCGCTGACTGCCGTCGGCCCATCCGCCTGGTATCCGGACAATGCCTGTTCTACCTGGAATGCTTCTGCGAGACCGTCTTCCCAACATGCGACATGTCGCGGCGACAGCTGCCGCAGCACACGCGACAGTTCGTCACGCAGGCTGGCCGTGGTCGCGCAACGAATGGCCACCCCACCCTGCGCTTCCAGTTCCACGCAAAATCTTGCGATGATTTCTTCCCGAAAGATGCGGCGCGCACTGCGCAAACCGGCCGCGCCGACCACCGCCCTTCGGGGGGTCTCGCCCAACGGTTGCTTGCGACCAAGACGTGTTGCGACGCGCAAGAGAAAGTCCTGTTCATTCATCGCGGTTCACTTCGGTTTGCCCGACTGTCAGCTGGCCGTCCGCGCCGGATGTTTGTACCGTACCGCTGGCGGAACTGCCTGTGGCGACATCCTGTTTCAAACTAGCATACCGTTCCCGAAAGGACTTGTCCGCGAGCGCCGGGGCCGCGCGCGTGGCCGTCCATCCGCGCAGTGCGCCAAACTGTGCGTCGATCCGGCCTTCCCTGACACCAAAGACCGACTGGGCCATCCGTGCCAAACGAAGTGTTCCCCTGTAGCGGCGGGCGTTCGAAAAGGCCATCTGAAAGCCGCGAAACGCCATTCGTTCGCTGCGTCTTCCACGTCCCTTCTCCACCTGTCGACGGCGGAGGGCCGCCAGCATGTCGTGCAAGGGAATCTTGACTGGGCAGGCCTCATGGCACGCTCCGCAGAGGCTTGAAGCATAGGGCAGCTCCTCGAACTCTGGTCCGTCCTGCAGGAGCGGCGTCAGAACCGCGCCGATCGGTCCGGGGTAAACGGAACCATAGGAGTGGCCGCCAATGTTCCTGTACACCGGGCACACGTTCAGACAGGCGCCACAGCGGATGCAATGAAGGATCTCCTGGAATTCGGGATTCCCCAACTGCCGGGAACGCCCATTGTCCAGAATCACGATATGAAGATCATCAGGACCATCCTGTTCCTCCGGCTTGCGCGGTCCGGTCACGATGGACATGTACGTGGTCAGCTTTTGGCCCGTCGCGCTGCGCGGCAAAAGGTTAGCCATGACATCGAGATCAGCAAGCCTGGGAACGATACGCTCCATGCCCATGAGCACGATGTGCGTTTTGGGCAACGTGCTGACCATGCGTCCGTTGCCCTCGTTGGTAAACAGCACGACCGATCCGGATTCTGCTATGGCGAAGTTACAACCGGTGATACCGATATCCGCTTGCAGGAACGTCGCGCGCAGCCGCTTGCGCGCGTACGCCGTGAGAGCTTTGGTGTCGGTAGTGAGATCCTCAGCCCCATCCACTGCAAAGAGTTCGCGAATTTGCTCCCGCGTTTTGTGAATCGCCGGGATGATGATGTGCGATGGCGCCTCCCCCGCCAGTTGAATGATGTATTCTCCGAGGTCCGTCTCTACAACTTCAATGCCGTGTTCTTCCAAATGCCTGTTCAGGTGTATTTCTTCCGTGACCATGGACTTTGATTTGGCCACCAGTGTCGCAGCTTGCTGTTTCGCAATGTCAAGAACGATCCGCCCTGCGTCGGCGGCGTCGGCGGCAAAATGAACGCGGGCTCCAGCTTTGCGCGCGTTTGTCGCAAATTGGCCCAAGTAATGATCCAGATGCGACACCGTGTGAGCGCGGATCTGTCGTCCCCGTTCACGCCAGTCTTCCCACCGACCCAAATGTTCGGTGGCCGTCTTTTTTCTCGTCTTGAGGCGCTCTGTCGTGAAGCGGACGGCAGTCCGCAAAAAATCATCCTCCAGAGCCCGTCTTGCCCGGTCTTGTAAATCAAGGGATTCACTTGAGGTTTTCATCGCGCAACCTCCAGTTTGGGTGGACTGGACTGTAAAAGACCTTCGGCAAGCAATTGGGCGAGATGCAGCACCCGAACCGGCTTCCGTTCCCGTTGCAGTCGTCCGCCAATGTTCATCAAACAGCCCATGTCGGTGCCAACCAGAACCTGTGCTCCTGTTGCCTCCACATGTTCAACCTTTTCCGATACCATAGCCGCCGATATGTCGGCCATTTTCACGGCGAATGTCCCGCCAAAGCCGCAACAATCCTCCTGATGTTCGAGTTCGACCAGTTCAATCCCACGAACCTTTTCCAGAAGCCGCAAGGGCTCGTCGCGAATTCCGAGCAGACGCGACCCGTGACATGAGGGGTGATATGTAACCCTGTAGGGAAAGGCAGCATGCAGGTCGGTGACACCCAGAACATTAACGATAAACTGGGAGAATTCATATGTCTTGCATGCGAGATCCTGCGCCAATTCCCGGCGCACGATGTCATCGTCGAAGAGTTTTGCAAAGTAGTGATGAATCATGCCCGTACAGGAGCCGGACGGTGAAATCACGTAATCGTAATCAGCGAAGGCGCTGAGCAATGTCAAAGCCGACGACCGTGCGGCCTCGACGTACCCGCTGTTGAACGCTGGTTGTCCACAGCACGTTTGCGCCTCGGGAAAGTCTACATATACGCCCAACTGGTTGCAGACGGCGATCATCGCCTCAGCTACGTTCGGATAGAATTGATCGACCAGGCATGTGACAAATAACGCAACCTTCACTCTTTCACTATCCTTTCTGTCTATACTAAACTCCACAGCGTTCCATCATTTTACACGATTAAATCCGGTTGCGCGCTTCTCTCCTATTGTAACTGAAGTTTAGGTTTTGTCGCCAAGGATATCGACTTGATATTAACGTGGCTTCGATGTATTCTTGAACCAGTCACAAGCATGCGGATGTAGTTCAACGGTAGAGCGTCAGCTTCCCAAGCTGAAAGTTGCGGGTTCGAATCCCGTCATCCGCTCCACAAGAAAGGCCCGGTACGACAACATAAATCGGATGGTCGCCTGTAAATGGCTGCCATCCGATTGCTCGTTTGATCTAGTTTTGGACTAGTCTGGCCGAGCATGATCTACACATAGACCGCAGCAGTCTGCCTGGACACCACAAATGGAATTATTGTGCATCCTGTTGATCTTCCGTCTTCTTCTTCTCCTTCGACAAACGTTTACTCAAACGTTCCACGGCCAGACGATTGCGGGCCGCGTGTCCGTGCATGTAACGCCCTGTCGTTTTGATGTCGGCATGTCTCATGAGAAGGCTCACCGTCTTGATGTCTTCTCCGTTTTCGAGCAGGGCGCTTCCGAAACTGTGCCGCAGATCGTACAGACGGATGGACGGAAGGTTTGACTGCTCCAAAATCTTGGCCAAGTGCTTTCTGACCACTACGATGTCAACGGGATTCCCCACAGTGTTCGTGAACACCAGTCCGTTATCGGTCCAGTCCTCGCCCATCGACAAGCGCATCTTGGCCTGCTCCTTTTTGTGCGCCCGAAGCATCTCCATAAGTTCGTCGCTAAGGGGGAAGTCGCTCTCGCTGTCCGCTGTCTTCAGTTCAGCAAATTCCCAACCGCCGCCAGGAATGCGCTTGACGGCGCGACGAAAGCCAGCAAGTCGATCTCCAAAGTTCACGTCTTCCCACCTTAGGCCGAATGCCTCTTCTGGCCTCGCGCCGGTGAGTGTGAGAAACGCAAGGAGCGCATGCATGCCGTCGTTCTTGATAGCCTCCAGGAATACATCTACCTGTTCGACGGTAAGCGCGGGGCGTTCCTGTGCGCGGTCCCTTGGTTTCGTCGCTAGGTCCATTGGATTCTTGACCAGATAACCCAACTCGACAGCCTTGCGAAACGCCTTCTTCATTAAATTGAACACGATGACAGCGGTACGGGTCTTTCCCTCTGCTGCCAACTTGTTCATGATCTTCTGACAGTCCATCGGCGAGATGGTGGACATGCGTTTGTCACCAATGGCCGGAAGGACGTGTACCCGGGCCAAACTGGAATGATTGTAGTAGCAGCGCTTATTAACTTCCTGCTTCTGATACGTATCCATCCATTCATTCAGGTAGTCGGCCACTTTCATGCGCGATGGCGTAATGGTCTCCCCTTGTTGTCTCCGATTCTCCGCCTGGGACGCTTCCCGTTTCGCCGCGCGTTCGCTGCCGTGGTAGGTGAACCCCTTTTGCTTGCCGTCCACAAATACGCGTATGTACCAGACATCCTTGCCGTCCTTGTCCTTGCCCCGGTTCGTGATGGTTGCCATGTCGTGTATCCCCCTTCACCTAAATACATCTCCTGCGGCTAAGTATAGCATAAATACTAGATCAAAACTAGATCATTGCAAAATAAACCTCGCTATTTCAACCCTTATAAGCATACGTTCAGCTACGTTAGCTGACGGTATATCATTGCCACCTGTCTGCGCGTTCCATTTGTTCGGGCAAAGTAAAATTTCATCTTCCGATCACCACTCAACGACTAGGACTTCTCGGCCCATGAATACATTGAATTGAGGAGGTGTGGTATGAAGCAAGAAACTCGAGATGGTCTTGCCATGCTTGCTGCCGGTTCCGCTTTGTACGTGATCCGTGTTAATTCCGCCGTCATTCCGGATGCTGTGGAATCTCTGCTGGATCTCGGAATTTTTGCCGTTATCGGTGTATTGGTATATCGTTCGGTTCGTCTGTTTGCCGGGGAGAAAGTGAAAAGCAAGAAAGCCAACATGAGGCATGGGGCAAGATAAACGTTTCGCAATAACAACATAACAGAATGTAATTTCAATGCGTCAGTACTACTCGTTTTTGGGGTGGTCTCTTTTTGGCTGTGTATTGACGGCTTACCAATGCTCCGGCATGCCTTACGGGGGAGCGAGGATAGGCATTCTATGCCTCTATACAGTTATCTTGCAAGTAAGTGAGTGCATTCTTTTTTTGTTTCTTTGTCTGGTGATATTGGGCGAATTCATGCACACACCTTTAGGTGACACTTTCGACAGAATTGACACTAATGCGGGAAGCCTTGTCCTGTAAGGGTTTATCGGTGTCGGAAAGACATGCGGAAGGCCGCTTGACACTAACCGACACAATTGACACTAATGCGCGTGGTGACGTGTTGCAGGACTCGCTTACGAAAGAAACGAATTAACGAAATAACCCCGCGAACCCTTGCGCGGCGTGGATTCCCGGACATGCAGGTTGCGCAGAGAAGTACGAAATAACTCTTGCACTCCGTCTGTGCAGCCTCTATAGGACTTGGGCTGACGCCGCCGTTATTCTCCCGCTTGAACCATCCGCGCTCTGCAGGTATGCTTTTTGGCAGTAGTCCTCACCTTGAGGATCGCTGAATTCGCACGACGCGCGTCGTAACGATTCATCTGAGGGGGCCTAGCATGCAAACCGTGGCCGAACGGGATCTCGCCTACACCATCTCTGCCCCTGCGCTCGCCAAGCGCCTGCTGCCGCTTCGCGGACTGCCGAAGTCACACAAGGTCCGCATCGAGTACGTGAATCCAGACGGCAAGATCGACAGGACGCGCACCAATCATTTCTCGCTTGTCGCCATCACAGACGGACAGCATACAGTCAACGTGGCCCTCACGCATCTCTATGGCTTGTCACGCCTGCTCCCTGGCGACGTCACGGCAACGCTGACAGCCGAAGCGCTGACGCTCACGTATTCGAAAGGGTGTGTCACCTTGGAACATCAGGTGCCGAGTGTGACGATGGACCTACCGACAGTCGATGTGCGCGGCCTCGTTTGAAGCGAGGGTGCGTGCATCACAAAGATGTCTGCCGCCGGAACAAACTGCTGCAGGTGATGCTATACTTGTCTATGCGTGGCGTCCAAGGATCGCATGAGGAGGCACAACATGGCAAGAAAATCTGATATACACGTCACCGTCAAGGTCACGGGCAAACCGAACAAGGAATTGATATTCGGACTCTACCGCGAGTTCGGGTTGCCGAAGCGGTCCGATGCGGACAAGCATCCGGACGACGAAAAAGAGAGGCCCCACGAAGAATGAGGGTGCATCCTTAGCACCAATCAGGGCGGTTAACCTGAGCTTTTTGCTCCATATTTTGCCCTGCGGAATATGCGATTTGCGGGGAGCGGAGGC
>JAJZEE010000131.1 GCA_021805735.1 Bacillota bacterium | reverse complement strand
CTGTCGGCAAGCTGAGACGGTTGCGGCAGCAGCGATACGACAACTTTGCGCGGCACAACCGGAACGCCTTCCACGAGAACCATCTCTTCACGGTCGAGCCCCACGGTTTGCAGCGCCTTCAGAATATCAACATATTGCTGACTGAGCGCATACTTGAACTCGCACCGTTTGAGACCCTTTTTGCCCAAAAACTTGGGCAATGTGCCAACTTCTTCGTGTGAGACGCTGCGCACTGTCAGTTGTCCCACCGGTTCCGGAAACGTGAACACTTCGATTCCGGTCTCAAGGGGAACGCCGGTTACAAACTCACCCTCCTGATAGCTGAGCGGCGGTTGCAGGCATTCCTCGATACTCGTTTCAGGAGAAAAGGTGATGGCGAAGGGATAATTTTTAACGGTGACGTTGTCGCCGTCGTACACGACAATGTCCTCCACGGTGTTCATGCGGTCATACGCGTACCGGGCCATGATGTTGGTCACACCTGGATCGCTCCCGATACCGAGAATCGCCAGCAATCCACGCATGCGGAAGCGATTGTTGTACTCCAGTTGACTCTGTACAGTGACGAGACCTTGCCCCGGAACATCAAATGGACCGTCAGACGCCATGTCGATATAGTGGCACCCTGCCTCGAGACAGGCTTCCATCACAATGGGATTGAAACGTGGAATTCCCGCGTGAACCACGATGCGGCAGCCGTCAAGCGCCTGAGTCACAGCCTGCACATCGCTTGCATTAACCTGTATCGCGACGGCCCGCGGGTCTTGAAGTGTTTTTACGACAGCCTCCGCTCTCTCCAGAGACAAGTCAGCGACAATGATCGAGTTGATTTGCGGAATCCGTTGCAGTCCTTTGGCGACCACCTCACCGACACCGCCCGCCCCCAAAACCAGAATGCTGCTTGAATGAGTCTGTCCTGTATTACTGCCCATGATTGCCCCTCCCAATTTTCCCTCTACACATATAAGCCCTCCCCATCGCGTATTCTTGCGCTTGATGCCGGGAATGAGCCCCCTGGCCCCTTAGCGATCCAAGGCGTCTCAAATTGATGCGTTGTTAGGAAAGATCAGGCCTCCTCGCCGTGACCAATCGGATCGAACACCAATCCGCGTTCCTCATTGACACTATAGCAAGATATGTGCCACACAGTGACGCGCCGCTAACCGAAGACCCGTATTCTTCCCTCCTCTTTCTCCTCCACCAGATTCCCGCTCACTGACCTCCTGATCGATGCGTGTTTTATGAAGAAAACTCACGACTGCTTTTCTTCCCTGAGTGGCGCAGTGACAGGAGCCAGTTGAACTTTGTCGCGAATCTGACTGTATTTGCGACTGACCGTAGACTGACTCACCCCCAACGCCCGCGCAGCCAGTGTCGTCGAATGGTAGCGTTTCATCGCCAGCGCGATCATCTCGTTTTCCACCTTCTCAAGCGCCTGCTTGAGCGGCACAATCTGCACGTTTCGCGGCTGTTTCTTGCCTTCTGAGGCGCCTGCATGAAGGACGATTTTTTCCACGACAGGCACATCAATGACGTCCGTATCATTTCTGATCGCAAGCCGTTGAACGATATTCTGCAGTTCGCGGACATTGCCTGGGAAGTCATACGCTTCCAGCAGTTCGATCGCTGAACTGGAAAAGCGGAGATCGCGCTGATAGGTTTGATTAAACTGATGCAGGTAGTGATTCGCGAGCACCCCGATGTCTTCGCGGCGGTCCCGCAACGGCGGAACCTCGATCGGATAGACGTCGATGCGATAAAAGAGGTCTTCGCGAAACTTTCCCTGAGCCACGAGACTAAGCAATGAACGGTTGGTGGCGGCGATGACATGCACGTCAAATTTGACTGGCGTCGTTCCGCCAACCGGATAGACCTCGCGTTCCTGCAGGGCCCGCAATAGTTTGGCCTGCAGGCCAAGCGGGAGTTCGGAGATTTCGTCGAGAAACAGCGTGCCCTTGTGCGCCTTGACAAACAGGCCCTTTTTGCCCTGCCTGTCAGCCCCCGAAAACGCCCCTTTCTCGTAACCGAACAGTTCGCTTTCAAGCAGTGTTTCCGGAATCGCCGCGCAGTTGATCTTGATGAATGGGTTGCTTCGGCGTTCTCCGAGCGAATGGATCAAATCGGCTATCACCTCCTTGCCCACTCCCGACTCTCCAACAATCAGAACTGTCGCCGCAAACTGGGCTACCCGCTGCACTTCCTGCATGACTTCATCCATCAGCGGACTCGCGTATACGACAACCGATCCCGGAATGTGCTTGATCTGTTTTTGCAGCCACTCAATCTGCTGGCGGTATGTTTCTCCCTGTTTCCTGGTTTTCTCCAGTTCTCGCTGCAATTGCGACACTTCCGAGAGATCCCGAGAAGCGACGACGACTCTCTCAAGTTCCCCGTGATCGGTAAATATAGGGTTTCCCACGCAGAGAATCGGGTCAGAACCTGATCCCATCAACGAGACCTTTTGTTTTTTTCGCTGCACTTCTACAAAGACGCGGCAAATTACATCACCCGCTGACTTGCATTCCAGAATTCGCGCGCCAATCAGTGAATTCGGCGGATTTTGCCACTGTCCTGCAATGAAATGAGCGCTCGCGCGGACCAGGACCCCCTGCGCGTCGACCACCACGATTTCGTCATAAATCGTGGATAAAATGGCTTCCAGATCCTGGTTAACGTCCTTGACAGAGTCAAGTTCCATGGCCATAGCTTCGACTGACGGCAGATCCTGCAGAACGAGCGCAAATCCCGTCATTGTCTGATTCATCATAAGGGGTACAAAATCGACAAGAACAGTCGCTTTTTTGGCGAGTGTAATGACCTGATTGAGCAGGGGTGCTTGCGTGGACTTTACATGGTCGAAGTGCTCCGCGCCAAATAACTCCTGTATACTGGTATTTGCCAACTGAAGCCGTGACATCTTCAACATCCGCAGTGTCTCTTCGTTCGTATTTACAACTGCATAGCGGAGATCGACGATCATGAGACCCTTGGGAATTGATGAGAACAAGGTTCGCAACCAGGCATGGTCGGTGTCGGTTCCTGAAGCGGTCATGGCCAACAGATAATCTTCTCGTCGAAAGTACTGCAATTCTTCCTTGTGTCGAACCAAGGTAACTTCCTGGGAGAGCACGTCAAGCACATGAGCGGATAGTTCAGAAAGGGAAATGATTTTTATCGGAGACGAATTGATCAATTGCGCAGGGGTAAACCGAGCTTGCGCCTTTCGTTCAAACTCAAGCAGCAGCAAGATGCTGTTTAAGGCGTAAAGTTCCCCGCTCCTCTCCACAAACACGAATGGATGCTCGCCGAGTTGCAATCGTCGTTTGATTTGCTCGACATCAATATCGTGATCCAGGACAATCGGATCGCGTAAATATGATGCAAGTTCCACAGTTCCCACCCCGTTAGTATGTCGCTCTGACTAATATATGCACTTACGCATACGTAGTACGAATAGATTCGTTAGCGACCCCCTAAAGGTGGACTTCGTACCCTTGAATTTTACGATCTTTGCGTTCCATAATAAGAAAGATGGAATCCCTTACTATGCAAGCTATCACACTATACCGAAAATGGCAACCGATTGTAACGTGCCGCGCGGTGTGACAACTCACTGCTATAGCAGGCGAGCGGTCACTGTGGCATGATTATTGCTTGACTCAATAATATACTGACCAAACGCGCAGAATGGTCGCGCCAATGTTCCAAGCGCGTGCGGTATACCTGAGCCGAAGAGCATTGATCCAACTGGTAACGCCAAGGAGGAGACGGCTTACTGTATGCATGATTCGATTATCGAGTTGCAAAACGTTACCAAAACATTTGAGAGCAACACGGTAGTGAAGGATGTCAATATGTCCATCCGAGCGGGCGAGTTTGTCACGCTGCTCGGACCGAGCGGCTCTGGAAAGACAACGATTCTGCGCATGATTGCGGGATTCGAAAAGCCTACGGCAGGACGCATCGCGATCAGCGGCGAGGAAATAAACGACGTGCCCGCCCATCGGCGCCCCGTCAACACCGTATTTCAGCAGTACGCGCTGTTTCCCCACCTAAACGTATTCGACAATATTGCCTTCGGCCTCCGATTGAAAAAATATCCGCGCAGCGACATCGAAAAACGGGTCAAAGCCGCCCTCGCCATGGTGCGTATGGACCCCTATATAAAGGCGAAAGTCCGTAAACTGAGCGGTGGACAGCAACAGCGCGTTGCCATCGCCCGCGCGATTGTCAACGAACCAAAGGTACTGCTCCTTGATGAACCACTCGGCGCCCTCGACATGAAACTGCGCCGGGAAATGCAGTTGGAACTCAAACGAATCCACCGCGATGTCGGCATCACCTTTATCTACGTCACGCATGATCAGGAAGAGGCCATGGCGATGTCCGATCGGGTGGCTGTCATCCATTCAGGACATTTGGCACAGTTCGCTCCTCCCGAAGAGATCTATTCACAACCCTCGACCCCCTTTGTCGCTGGATTCATCGGCGAAACGAATCTCCTTGAAGCGGTCGTTGACGACGGCGATACCAGTCATTGGCGGCTGTCCACGGAGTCGTTCTCTTTGACTGTCTCAAAAAGGAACCACGACATACGACCTGGGGAACGGGTGACACTCAGTATACGGCCAGAGTCTATGCGCGTGGTTGCCAATACACAGACGCAGGAATCACGCCAACCTGTCGTGACAGGCACACTGACAGAGCGTGTGTTTGTGGGAGCGATGGTCAAAACCTTTGTGCGCATCGGGCCTGAAACGGTTTTGCAGTGTCTGGAAACGGCGGTGGCCGCGCAGGGCAGGCGAATCGGGGAGGAGGTCGCGCTCACATGGAACTGCGATCATATGGTGATGTTCCCGACGTGAACCAGCCTCGCCGATCAATCATGCGGCGTTTGAAACTCCGTCGCGCCAACTGGATGATGTGGATGCTCCTCATTCCAGTGGCCGGATGGATGATTGTTTTCTTCGCCTTCCCGCAACTGCTCATGTTATTTATCAGTTTCATGTCACAAGGCGAATATGGCGGCATCGCCTATCAATTTACTTTAGACAACTATATTCAGATGTTCAGCCCGGTATTTCTCAATGTGATCTGGACATCTGTCGAGTTTTCATTTATCGTGACCGTTCTCTGTCTTGTGGTCGCTTATCCGTTCGCCTACGCCATCGCGACGGCGTCGCCGCGCCGCCGACTGTTTTTGTTGTTCCTGGTGATCATTCCATTCTGGACAAGCCAATTGATCCGGACATTCGCCCTGATGTTTCTCATAAACACAAGCGGGCTGCTTAACACAGTCCTGCTCCAGCTGCATGTAATCACACAGCCTCTAAACCTGCTTTACACGCCCTTCGCCGTTTATTTGGGTCAGTTTTACGCCATGCTTCCCTACATGATTTTGCCCTTATACGCCTCGATTCAGACTCATCTCGAGCGTCCGGAGTTTCTGGAAGCCGCGCAGGATCTGGGGGCGAATCCAGCAAAGGCGTTTTGGAAGGTGACTTTGCCTCTGACAACATCTGGCATCGCCGTGGGCAGCATGCTTGTGTTCATCCCCACCCTGGCCACTTTCTTCATTCCGTTACTGATGGGAGGCGGCAAAATGGAGATGGTGGGAAATTTCATCGGAAACCAGTTTCTCAGCAGCGACAACTGGCCATTCGGCGCATCGGCGTCCGTCGGCGTCATTGCGATTACCCTGGTCCTGATTGCTCTCATGTTCCGATTTATGAAAAACGCGTTCCTGGAGGAGTCATAAATGAGCACCACCGAATTGCAGCATCGTCCGGTGCGGTCAGATCGACGGCGCCTGACATCCGCATCGCGCGTCGTTACGCTGGCATCGGTGTATGCATTCCTTTACATTCCTATCATCATTCTCATTCTGTTTTCGTTCAATAATTCCAGACTGAACGCCACCTGGATGGGATTTACAACAAGTTGGTACGGCACGCTGCCTGACCATCCAAGCATGTTGAATGCAGCCGAGATCAGCATTGCTGTAACCCTTGGACAGACAGTCATTTCTACAGTTCTCGGAACGATGGGCGGCATTGCCCTGCATCGCTACAAGTTCCCCGGCAAAAGGATGTTCGTGTACTTTTTGTACATACCGATCGTCATCCCTGAAGTGGTTCTGGCAGTGGCTCTACTGCTCTTTTTCAACCAGGTTTCGTTTCCTCTTGGAGTTGTCGCCATGATGGTCGGCCACACCACATTTACCATCCCGTTCGTTGTTCTGGTCGTGCGGGCTGCCATGTCCGGGTTTGACAATTCTCTTGAGGAAGCTGCCAGAGATTTGGGGGCCACCGAGTGGCAGACGCTGTGGAAAGTCACAATCCCCATCATTCTTCCGGGCATCATCGTGGGCGCTCTGCTGTCGTTTTCACAGTCGTTTGACGACTTTACAACCAGCTTCTTCGTGGATGGCATGGGAAACGATCCCCTGCCCGTCTATATCTACGGGTTGATGCGCCATGGCGTAAGCCCCGTCGTCAACGCGCTGGCCGCCATCATTCTCGCCGTCACACTGGTTTTCGCGTTACTCGGCGAACGCATGCAGCGCGTCGGCAAGCTGGCAAGGAGGTGATTGGACAACAGCACATTCGTCACATGGCATCGACAACTGGTTTCGGCAGAGTGTATCGAGGCTGCGGCACAAAAAAGGGGGAAACCATAATGAAACGGTGGCGCAAGATAGCCGCGAGAAGTGTCACGATCAGCGCCCTGGCTGTAACTCTGGCAGGCTGCGGAACAACGTCGGCGGCCCCGACGCCAAGCAAGCCCACCATATCGTCTGTACTCAATGTCGGCAATTTTGGCGCATACCTGCCGCATATCATCTTGCGACAGTTTGAAAAGAAGTATCATACGCGCATTACGTATACGACGTATTCGTCAAACGCGGAACTATTGGCCAAGATGCAGGCGGGTGACCATTTTGACGTGGCTGTGGCAAGCGACTACATGGTGCAGACGATGACCCATCTGCATCTGCTTGACCGCATCAACTACCAGTATGTTCCAAACATCAGCAACATCGACCCGGCGCTTCGCCATCTCGCCTTTGACCCGAGTGGAAACTATTCTGTGCCTTATCTGTGGGGAACTGTGCCCATCGCCGTCAATACCAAAAAAGTGCACATGAAGATAACATCCTACAGCGACCTGCTTAAGCCGCAATTTCAAAATAATCTCGTGGTCGTCGATTCGCCGCGGACGATTATCGGCATCGCACTCATGATGAACGGGTACAACATCAACGACACGAATCCGGCGGCACTCGCCAAAGCCAAGACCACACTAAACAAATTCCGGTCGCAGATTCGCGTGTTTGACAGCAACCAGCCTCACGTAGAACTGCTAAACGGCGAAGCGATCGCCGGGATTGTGTGGAGTGGAGAGGGCGCCCAAGCCTACATGCAGGATCCCTGGATCGTTCCCGTGTATCCCAAGACGGGCGTGAACAAGTGGGTGGACAACATGATCATTCCCGCCGGCGCTCCGCATAAGTACACGGCGGAACTGTTCATCAACTTCTTGTTGCAGCCAAAAATCAGCGCGGAATTGGAAAATGATCAAGAGTACACAGATCCGAACATCGCTGCGAATCCCTACATCCAGAAAAACCTCCTGACCAACCCGTGGCTTAATCCGCCCAAGTGGGTCGTCGATCAAGGACAGGTTTTGACCGGTATCTCAGCCGCCGCGAACAACGAATTCAACAACATCTGGACGGCGTTTAAACAGTCCTAAGCTACAGGTCAAGACGATCACAAACCCGCTCGTCAGGATTCATATGCTGCGCCCGTCGCGAGTTCGGCGCGGCCGTGCCCGAGCAGGGGCGCAGCATATGAATCCGGCTGACGACGGGAACGACCATATTCCCGGTATAGACATCCATACTGCTGCACGCCACCATCGGAGGAGTGAAAACTCGCTTGGCAGGGATCGTATGCTGTGCCGAGGCGAGTTCGGCGCAGCCGTGTCTGAGAAGCGGCGCAGCATACGATCCCGGCGGGCAGAGATATTCGATTTTCCGGTATAGACGACACCTAAACTACGGACGCTGGGTCCTCCTGTGCTGGCGCGCCCGGGATAAAGTGTTGTCGGCGTTCGGAGTAAAACGCCGCGCGTTTCTTGAAGCGACCCCATAGCATGGGAATAATGCCGATGGCGATCAAACCCAGACCCACTGCGTCCGTCGTTCCGTTTAGGCTCGGAATGTCCGATACGCCCACAACGATCAGAAACACGGCAGCGACCGTTGGCCACAGGAACAGGAAGAGGAAATTGCCTATGGACTGAAAGAGCAGTTTTCTGTAGTAAAAGATCACAGCGAGCGAGGCAAGGCCATAATAAAATACGACCTGCAAACCGATTGCGTTAATCGCGTCCGTCATCACCGCGCTGATGGAAGACAGAAAGTTTGACAGGACAAACAGGACCAGCGCCAGGATTGTAATGACGATGCTGGCCAGGTACGGTGTCTTCCACTTTGAGTGAACGGCTCCGAACCGACCGGATATCACGCCGTCGCGCCCCATGGAGAAGAGTGTCCTGGTCACCTGCAGCAGCGTGGTTTCAAGAGTGGCGATCGTCGACAGCGCCACCGCCAACACCATGATGTTTCCCCAGCCTGGTCCATACAGTTGAACGCCCATCTGCTGAAGTACATTCGCCGATGAAGCGGCGATCGTTTTTTCTGACATGCTGAGCTGTGTGGCAACGGTAAACAGTTCAAACATCGCGAACGTGAAGAGAATGCCGATCGCCGCCCCCAAGCCCGGGATGCGTTTGCTGTCCTTTGTCTCCTCATTGAGGTTCGCCGATACATCCCAGCCCCAGTAATAGAAAGTGGCAATCAGCGCCCCGGCGACAAATACCGACCCGCTGGAAAAGGCAGTCGGAGAAAACCAGGACCAGTGAAATGCATTTACAGGATGCGCGCCGTATTTGACGAGAGCCACAATCCCTGAAACGACGAGAATTAGCATCTCGATGGAGCTCATGATCCACTGCACCCTTACTGTGATTTGAATCCCGAGCATCACCAGGAAACTGATCAGCAGGAACCACAGGCCCCCGACAATTGTCACAGCGGTCAAGTTATTGCTGAGATTTGGCGCGATCATGTCAAGCGTCACGGATCCTGCCGGAAATGATCCTGCCACCATGAACACAGTGGCCGATACGATCAGCGCCCAACCGGAGAGAAATCCGAGATCCGCGCTCAAAGCCCGTCCTACCCAAGCGTACGAAGCGCCTGAGTTGGCCTGCCAGCGGCCCAGATAGAGAAACGCCATCACAACGCCAAACATGGGAATACCGCACCACAACAGAGCGGCTGGAGCCTGCATCCCGACGGCCCCGATCAACACCGCCGTCGTCGCGGCGATCGAATAGGCTGGCGCAGACCCGGCCACTGCCATGACCGCGGAATCGAGCAGCCCGATTGAATTTTTAGATAATTGCCCGCTGGATTTTGCCTCCGTCAAATCTATGACCCCCTAATAATCAATCTGTTTTATGGCTTGCCTGTCGCGCCGCCAACCATGCGGCGCGACCGAACGACTGCCCATTGTGTTAGTCAGTCCGCGCTTCTTCCGCCAGAGACGATTCCAGCGCAGTCAGTACGGTGTCTATCTGTTCATAGGAAATGATTGCAGGCGGTTCAATCCGGATGACTGTGGCATTGTTGAGCGTGCCTCCGACCAGCACGCGCCTGGAAAACAGGCGCTTTGCGACTGAATAGCCTTTCGCGTTACTGACAAATTCCATGAGAT